>CAYMLM010000256.1:0-4369 GCA_964391385.1 uncultured Papillibacter sp. | reverse complement strand
AGCGCGCTCCAGCTTGTGATGTCCTCGCCGATCATGGCCGCGTTCCAGATGAGGCCGACGACGCCGGACATGTACGCCACGCTGTATTCGCCGGTCGGGTCGAAATCGAGGTTTTTGTACTTGTCGTCGATCAGGCCGTAATTGGGGATGTTTTCAAAGTTGAGCTTTTCGAGCATGCCCTCGTCGATCAGCCGCGAGATCATATAGTCGGACGGGATGATGACGTCATAGTTTGAGCCGCCTGTCTTGAGCACCGAGTACATCGTCTCGTTGCTGGAAAACGTCGTGTAATTGACGCGGATGCCCGTCTCCTTTTCGAAATCGGAGAAAATACTCTCGTCGATGTATTCCCCCCAGTTGTATACGTTGACCTCCTTGTTCGCCTTGGAACAGCCGGCAAAGAGAAACGTCGGCAGGAGCAGGGCGGCCAGGGTCAATGCAAGCAGTCTTTTCATAAAGCGCCTCCTTGAGCTCATTGATGGGTGGGGACGCGCGTCTTGAGCTGTTTCTCCTGGCGCGTTTCCCGGATGTTGATGATCAGCAGCAAAATCAAAACGAAGACGAACAGCAGCGTCGACACGGCGTTGATCTTCGGGCTGATGCGCTTGCGCGTCATGGCGTAGATCGTCATCGACAGCGTCTGGACCTTCGAGCCGGCCGTGAAATAGCTGATGACGAAATCGTCCACCGACAGCGTGAAGGCGATGATCAGGCCGTTGACGATGCCCGGCAGGATCTCCGGGATGATGACCTTGTAAAACGCCTGGAACCACGTGCAGCCGAGGTCCTGCGCGGCGTCGACGAGGTTTTTGTCCAGCTGCCGCAGCTTTGGCATGATCGACAGGATCACGTACGGGATGTTGAACGTGATGTGCGCGATGAGCAGCGTCCCGAACCCGAGGTCGAATTTCAGCAGGGGGCCGAAGAGCTTAGCAAGCAGGCTGCTCAGCGAGACGAACAGCAGGCAAAGCGATACGCCCGTGACGATGTCGGCGTTGACGACGGGGATATTGTTGACGGCCAGGAGCGGTCCGCTCCACCGCCGGCGCATATTGTAAAAGCCGATGGCGGCAAACGTCCCGGCGATCGTTGCCACGACGGCGGCGAGGATCGACACGGTGAGCGTCGTCGTGAGCGAGGACATGATGGCGCTGTCGTGGAAGAGCTCGCGGTACCAGTCGAACGTGAAGCCGGTCCAGACGGTGCGGCTTTTCGTCGAGTTGAACGAGAAGACGATGAGAATGGCGATCGGCGCGTATAAAAATATGAACACGAGGACGAGCAGCGCGCGGCTGAATAAGGTGGGACGCCGCTTCACAGCATCACCGCCTGTTCTTCGCCGGCGCCGAACCGGTTCATGAGCCACATGCACAGCATGACGACGACCATCATCACGAGCGCGATGGCGCTGCCGAGATGGGGATTGTACGCCGAGCCGAGAAACTGCATCTCAATGAGGTCGCCGAGCAGCATATTGCCGCCGCCGCCTAAAAGCTGCGAGATGACGAACGTCGAGACGGCCGGGACGAAGACCATCGTGATCCCCGACAGGACGCCCGGCAGGCTCAGAGGGAAGATGACCTTCCGGAAGACGGAAAAAGAGCCCGCGCCGAGGTCCTGCGCGGCCTCGACGAGGCTGCGCTCGATCTTGACGATGACGGAGTAGACCGGCAGGATCATGAACGGCAGGAAGTTATAGACCATGCCGATGACGACGGCGCCCGGCGTGTTGATGATATGCACGGCAGGCAGACCCAGAAACTCCAGCAGGCGGTTTAAAAGGCCCGTGTTCTCCAGGATCGACATCCACGCGTACGTGCGGAGCAGGAAGTTCATCCACATGGGCAGCATGATGAGCATGAGGAGCACGCGCTGGACGCGCGGCCGCTCCTTTGACAGGATGTACGCCACCGGGTAGCCCAAAATGAGGCAGACGGCCGTCGAGATGGCCGCCAGCAGAAACGAGCGGCCGAAGACGGAAGCGTATTCGCCCATTTTGGAAAAGTTGCCGAGCGTAAAGCCGCCGTCCGCGCCCGTCAGGGCGTAGACCAGCACGATGACGACGGGAGCGACGACGAAGAGCGCCAGCCAGCCGACGTACGGTACGGCGAGAGATCTAAGTTTCATAGAGCTCCTCCTCCGTCGTCGTCTCCTCCGGCTCGTAGTCGGCGTCGCCGATCTCATCGTATTCGGCGCTGTACGAGCTGTAATCCCCGAACAGGCCCGAATACCGGCCTTTTTTCATGACATGTATGCCGTCCGGGTCGATCTTTATGCCGATATACGACCCCACGGGGCAGAAATCCGTCGTCTGTATGAGCCACTTGAAGCCCTTGAAGTCGACGATGACGTCGTAGTGGACTCCCTTGAACGTGATGTTCGTCACGGTGCCGGTGAGCATGCCGGCCTCCGCGCCGACGATGTCGACGTCCTCGGGACGGATGACGACGTCCACCGGCTCCCTCTCGCCGAAGCCCCTGTCAAGGCAGGCAAACTTGCGGCCGAAGATTTCGACGACGCCGTCCGAGATCATCGTGCCGTCGACGATATTGCTCTCGCCGATGAAGTCGGCCACGAAGGCGTTGACCGGCTCGTTGTAGATCGCCTCGGGCGTCCCGATCTGCTGGATGACGCCGCCGTCCATGACGACGACCGTGTCGCTCATCGCGAGCGCCTCCTCCTGGTCGTGCGTGACGTAGACGAACGTGATGCCCGTCGCCTCGTGGATGCGCTTGAGCTCGTTTTGCATATCCTTTCGCAGCCGCATGTCAAGAGCGCCGAGCGGCTCGTCGAGGAGGAGCACCTTCGGCTTGTTGACGAGGGCGCGGGCGATGGCCACGCGCTGCTGCTGCCCGCCGGAGAGCGAGGATACGTCGCGGTGCTCGAAGCCCATGAGGCTCACGACCTTCAGCATCTCCATGACGCGCGCGTCGAGTTCCTCTTTGGTGATGCGCGGCGGCGGGTCCGCGGCCTTTTGGCCGGGGACCGGTTTTTGCGGTTTTTTATGCCGGGAAATCCTCAGGCCGAACGCCACGTTTTCATAGACGTTCAAGTGCGGGAAGAGCGCGTATTTCTGAAAAACCGTATTGACCGCCCGTTTATGGGGCGGGACATCATTAATCCTCACACCGTCAAAGAAGACGTCTCCGGACGTGGGCGTCACGAAACCGCCTAAAATCCGCAGCGTTGTGGTCTTGCCGCAGCCGCTGGGACCTAACAGTGTGAGGAATTCCTTATCATTTATGACGAGATTTATACTGTTTAAAACAATTTCTCCGTCAAACGCCATCGTGCAGCCACTCAGGCGAATCAACTCTTTGGACATCTATCGGCCCCCATTTCGACAGAGGAATAAAAACAGCATAAATATACAATCTGAACGCCGCATTGTCAATCGAAATCAAAGTATTTCTCGGCAAAATCCACGCGCTTAACCTCGAATTCGCGTCCCTTCAAATACTGCAGCGCGCCGGCGTCCGATTTAAAGTCGAAAACGAGCCGGTACGAGCACAGCGCCTGACCCTTTTCGCCGTACGCGCGGTTTTGTCTCTCGCTGCCGTATTTGCCGTCGCCGAGAAGCGGATGGCCGGCGTGCGCCAGCTGAGCCCGTATCTGGTGCGTGCGGCCCGTGACGAGCCTGCACTCCAAGAGCGAAAGGCCGTTTTTAACCCGCAGCGTTTTATATTCGGTGACCGCCGTCTTGGACCCGACGACGCTTTTGTCCGAGACGAAGACCTGATTCTTTTTGGCGTCCTTGAACAAAAATCCTTCGAGCCGTCCGCTTTTCGGCCGGACCTCCCCGTGGACGGCGGCCAGGTAGTACTTTTCCACCTCGCGGTTTTTGATCTTTTCATTCATGATCCGAAGCGCCCCGGCGTTCTTCGCGGCGATGACGATGCCGGACGTGTTTCGGTCGATGCGGTTGCACAGCGCCGGGGCAAACGCGTTTTCCGCGCGCGGCTTGTACTCGCCCCCCGCGTACAGGTACGCCTGAATGTGCGCGATGAGCGTGTTGTAAGACCACTCGCCGTCGCTGTGGCACAGCACGCCCGCTTTTTTGTTGACGAGCAGAATGTTTTCGTCCTCGTACAGGATATCGAGCTCCGGCGCCGTTATGCGCAGGAAGGCGTTGTCCTCCGTCGGGGCCTCGAAAAACTCGTCGTTGACGTACATCTGCACCGTGTCGCCCACGGCGAGCTTCACATCCCGCTTCGCGCCCTTGCCGTTTATCTTGATGCGCTTAGTGCGGATATATTTTTGCGCCAGAGACGACGGCAGCAGGGGAGACGCCTTGGACACGAACCGGTCCAGGCGCTGCCCCGCGTCGTTCTGCCTGATTTCGAATTCTTTCAACGGAATGCCGTCCTTT
>CAYMLM010000255.1:0-4391 GCA_964391385.1 uncultured Papillibacter sp. | reverse complement strand
GATAATGAGCGGTGACTGGAGTTCAGACGTGTGCTCTTCCGATCTATCAAATGTTTCCTATAATTAGAAATTAATAAAGTAGAAAAAAAGCAGCGTACCACCCCCTCACAAATAACACAACCGCCGGACTTTCGTCCGGCGGTGTTGTCGTTCTATTGCATTATATTTATCGTTTCCCGTCTCGCTCCAACAGTTCCAGCAAGCTTTCCGCGTCCTGTTTGGCCATGGCCTCCAGCTCGTCGGAGTGACGCCGGAGCGTCTCGGCGTAGTGCTCGCGGTTCGAGATGAGCGTGTCGACCGCCCCCATCGCGGTCTGCTCGTCGAAGTCGGTGACGTTCTCGGCCGAGAGCATGTGCAGCGCCTGCACGTACGCTTCGACCTTCGGGTCGTATACGATGCCGATGAACGGCACGCACACGCGCGCCGAGAAGATGAGCGCGTGCAGCCGCATCGCGATCACGAAGTCCGACAGGGAAATGACGCCCATGATCTCCTCGGCCGTCAGGTAGCCGTCGAGCACGGCCGCGCCGTTTTTCATCAGGCCCATGACGGCCCGGCTGACCGCGGCGTCGGCCGGCAGCTGCATCGGCAGAAAGACGATGTTCCGGCCGTGCCGGTCGTGGATATCGTCGAGGAGCGCGGCCAGCCTGTGGACGAACGCCGAGATGCTGTCCCAGTTGCGCACCGACACGCACACGAACGGCTGCTCCGCCGATACGCCGGCCTCGTCCAAAAGCCGCAGCGTCCGCTCGCGCGGCGCGCTGTGCAGCGTGAAGACCGGGTCGGCCGTGACGCGGATGTCGCCGCGCCTCACGCCCATGTCCCGCAGCTCCTGCGCCGACATCTCGTCGCGCAGCGTGATCACGTCGGCGCGCGCCACGATCCGCCGCACGCGCCGGCGGTTGGACTTTTTGCTGACCGGCCCGATGCCGTTGGCGTAGATCATGACCTTCTTGCCGAAGAATTTCGCCGCGCGGATGATCGTCAGGTAGTACACGAGCGAGCGCGTGGACGTGTGGTCCTGCAGCAGGCTGCCGCCGCCCGACACGAGCGCGTGGCAGCGCCGGAGCGCCGCCAGGACCGAGAAAAACCTGAAGCGGTTGACGGCGTTGTAGCCGTACCTGTTTTTCGTGTCCTCGGGATTGCTCGACAGAACGGTGATGGAGATATCGCCGCCGGAGCGGTCGATGTTCTGGTGGATCGCCTGCAAAATCGCCTCGTCCCCGGCGTTGCCGAATCCGTAATACCCGCTCATCACGACGCTCCAGCGCCGGCGGCGCACGGCGTCGTAGGCGCTGACGCAGTCGTCCGTCATGCGGTGGACGGAATAGTCGCGCGCCACGAGCTCGCGGCCGAACGCGCCGAGCGCGCCGCGCTCTTCGGGCGTCATATCCTCGAGCGCCCGGAAGATCTCCGTCTTGAGCAGGCTGCCGGACGGCATCACGCGCCCGCGCCCGCAGAAGTTGCTCTCGCGCGCCGCGTCGAGGCTGTACGGCGTAAGCAGCCCGATGAACCCCTCAGCGCCCGCCAGCACAACGGGCTTGGCGGTGGCCATCGCCTCGAGCGCCGCGCGCGACACGCCGACGAAAAGGTCGCCCGCGGCGACGATCTCGGCCACGTCCGTGCGCGCACCCGTCATGACGACGGTGCGCCGGCCCGTCTCGTAGTTGACGCGCTGCGCCGCCTGATACAGCTCGTCGTAGTCGCCGCCGTCGCCCACGACGAGCAGCCGCACGCCCGGCAAACGCGCGCTGAGCTCGGGCGCGAGCGCGATGAGCTGCCGCGCCACAAGGCTCGCCGCCTCGTCGAGGCGGCTGACGTGCACGAGCACCGGACCGCCTTTGTCGAGCCCGAATTCCGCGCGCACCCGCCCTGACGGAGCGTCCGGCGAGAACTTTTCCGTGTCGATCCCGTTGACCGTCACGACGATATCGCGGCCCGACAGGCCGTAGTTTTCGATCAGGTACGATCGTATGTCCTCCGAGACGGCGATCGTCCTCTGGCCCCAGTTCGTCAGCTGGTTGAGGCCGAGCCCGAGCTGAAAGACGCCGTGCGCCGTCGTCACGAACGGAAAGCGCATCGTCCTGTGCAGGATGCCGCACAGAAAGGCCGGGATGCGCGCGTGCGCGTGGACGATGTCCGGCTTTTCCCGCCGGATGATCCGCCGCAGCAGGAAGAGGGAGCGGAGCATGTCGCACAGCTTGCGCCGGGCCAGGGGGGCCCGGTAGTGGCGGATGCCCTCGCTTTCGATATCGGCAACGTAAACGCCGCCGCTCGAGACGACGGCGACGTCCATGCCGCGCTTTTTGAGCTCGCCGGCCAGCTCGACGATGTGCGTTTCCGCGCCGCCGATACCGAGGCTCATCGTGGCCATCAAAATTTTAAGCGCCATTTCAGTGACCTGTCCTTTCGCTGTGCGCAAGGCCCTAAACGGCCGCTGCCGGCGGCCGGTTGCATATGCTGCGGTAAACGCGCGGTCGCGCCCGCGCGCGTGTAAGGAAGCCTTAAGCCTCCAGCCCGGTGATGACCGCTTCGAACTCGCAGTATTTCGTCTGGAACAGCCGCTCGGAATTGGCGTTGAGCTCGTACGTCCTGCCCACGAGATACCGCCCTCCGCTGACGGTGCCCTCGGCGGTCACTGTGAGCGTGACGTCGTAGCGGCCGACATAACTGCCCGCGACGATCGTGCCGTCTAAGAGCTCGGCCTCCTTGACGGCGTCGGCGGCGTTGACCGCGGTGATCGTCCCGATCGCGTTCGAGCTGCTGTTCTTGTCGTACAGCAGGTCGCCGGGCTTCAGCCCGTCGACGGTGTACTGCCGCACGCCGTAAATTGTGACGTTATAGGTGATCGTCTGCGTATCGCCCGACTTGCTCGTGAAGTCGAGCACGTTGAACTTTAAATAAAGCGCCGCACCGAGCGCCAGGACGATCAGGAGGACGAAGACGTCGATGACGCTGATTTTGCCGAAAATGCGGCCGTTTTTATCGATGATCCTTTTCACTGCGCGTCACCTCCCCGGTCGATCGCCACAAGATAGCCGGTCCCCGCGTAGCCGGGCCCGGCGGCCTGGATCTCGCTGCCGACGCGGATGACGTATCCGCTCGCGGCCGTGATCTCGTAGTCCGTCAGGGTGCATTCGCACACGAGATGGACGACGGCCGTGAGCTTTCCCGGGATCTCCGAGGTGACCGTGTCGCCCGTCGTGTAGTCCGTCTTCGTGTCGGTGGCCGGCACGACCTCGACGGCCTCGACGGTGCCCATGACGTACTTCTTGGCGCTGTCGACGACCGTGTCGCCGACCTGGACGCGGTAGGCCGTATCGCCGACCATCTCCTCAAGCTCGATCGTATAATGCACCTGCTGCGTGCCGCCGGACGCGCCCGCGCCCGTGCCGGACGAGCGCCAGAGCAAAAACGCAACGGCGGCGGCCGCGAGCACGACCGCGATGATGACGATGTCGAACCCGCTCAGCCTCCAGCGCGGCCTTTCATTGTTTGTCTGCATACTTAAACCTCCGTATCCGTTCGCCTCCCGCTTCCCGCGGAAGCGATCGGACGCCGTTATTTCCTCAGCGCCTTCCTGTAAGCCGCTTCGACGCCTTCGGCGAATTTCCGACCGGTGAACCGCTCGGCAAACAGCCGCAGCGCCCCGGTCTTCAGCTTGTCCGTCAGGCCCGGCTCGTCCATCACACGCCGGACGCAGCGGGCGAGGCCGCCGCTGTCGCGGCTTTTGAACACGAGCCCGTTGACCCCGTCCTCAATCACGTACGGATTGCCGCCGTAATCGCTCACGACGGCGGGCAGGCCCAGGCTCATACCCTCCAGCAGCGACAGGCTCGACGCCTCCGTGCCGTACGACGCGTTGAGCTGGACGTCCAGCACGCTGAGCAGGGACGCCACGTCGTCGACGAAGCCCAGAAACCGGACGCTGCCGGAAAGCCCCAGCGCCGCCGCCCTGTCCCGGACGGCATCCTCGTCCGAGCCGGTCCCCGCCACGAGCAGCTTTACGCGGCGGCCCTCGTCCGTCAGCTCCCTCAGGGCCTCGAATATGATCGCGTGGCCCTTGTAAGCCTCGAGCCGCGCCAGGATGCCGAGGACGAACTCCCCGTTTTCCAGGCCCAGGCCGGCCCTCAGCCTCGCGCAGTCCTCCGGGGACGCTCGCGCGACAGGCTCGACGCCGTTCATGACGATGTCGATGAGGTCGGAGCGGATTCCCGCGTCCGTCAGATTGTCCCGCGCCGCCGGGCTCACCGCGATGATCCGGTCGGCGTAGCGCTCGTTGACGAGCTTGTTTAAAAGCCGGCCGGGTCCGGCCTTGATAAGCCGGCCGGGCGGGAAGACGCAGATCGGAAGAGCACACGTCTGAACTCCAGTCACGAGATTCCATCGCG
>CAYMLM010000254.1:0-4396 GCA_964391385.1 uncultured Papillibacter sp. | reverse complement strand
CCGTCATGCAAGCTTCTTGTAGACAAAGCCCTCTGGGCTTTGTCTACAGCCTGAGGCGCGCGGCTGTCCGCGCGGCTGCTTTATGTTCAATAGCGGTTGTCGTAGATCCGCGTCGATTTTTTTTCGCTGCGCGGCAGGTCGCCGATGTCCACCGGCTTGATGACGGCCGCGATACCGATTTTTGCTTTGAAGGCGTCTTTCAGCGTAAGCTCGAGCTGCCTTTTATCAGCGCCGGGCGCCATTTCCACAAACAGCGTCAGGATGTCTTTCCCGTTTAAGTGGTCGATCATCACCTGATATTCGCTCGACGCGCCGTCGACCGTCTTCAAAAGCTCGTCAATGAGGCTCGGGAAGATGATCGTACCCTTGACCTTGACCATGTCGTCCGTCCGGCCGAGAATCGTGCCGATGCGCGGAAACGGCGACCCGCAGGAGCATGTCTCGGGGATGATGCGCGTGAGGTCGTGCGTCCTGTAGCGGATGAGCGGGGCACCCTGCTTTTGAAGCGTCGTGATCACGAGCTCGCCCTTCTCGCCGTCGGGCAGCAGCTGGCCGGTTTTGGGATCGATGATCTCAAAGTAGAGATAGTCGTCCCAGTAATGCATGTGCGGCTCCAGCCGGCAGTTGATGCCAATGCCGGGGCCATAGATCTCCGTCAGGCCGTAAATGTCGTACAGCTCGACGCCCAGCTCGTCGGCGATGCGCCGGCGCATTTTATCGCCCCAGCGTTCGGAACCGATGACCCCTTTTTTCAGGCGGATTTTGTCCCTGATCCCGCGCTTTTCGATCTCCTCGGCCAAAAGCAGCGCGTAGGACGACGTGGCGCACAGGACGGTGCTCCCGAGGTCCTGCATCATCTTCAGCTGCTTGTCGGTATTTCCCGGCCCCATCGGGATCGCCATGGCCCCGATGCGCTCGGCGCCGGCCTGGAAGCCGATGCCGGCTGTCCAGAGCCCGTAGCCCGGCGTGATATGGAGCCGGTCGTGCTTCGTGATTCCGGCCATTTCATAACAGCGGGCAAACATGACCGTCCAGTCCTCCACGTCCTGCTTCGTATACGGGATGATGACCGGCGTCCCCGTCGTGCCGGAGGAGGAATGGACGCGGATGATCTCAGCGTCCGGGACGGCCTGCAGGCCCAGCGGATACGCCTCGCGCAGGTCCTCCTTCGAGGTGAAGGGCAGCTTTTCGAAATCCTGCTGCGTTTTGATCTCCGAGGCGTCGAGGCCCGCGAATTTTTTCCTGTAAAAGCCGTCGATGCTCATCAGTCGCCCAAGCTGGGCTTTTATCCGGTCAAACTGTTCCTGTTTCATTATCATTGCGCGCCTCTCCTTACGACTTGCCGGCGGCCAGGACCCCGGCCGCCAACGCTTTGAGGTTCATCTCGATAAAGCGCGGATGGACTTTTTCCCGGATGGCCCGCTCGAGCTCGTCCGCCGCGATACCCAGCATGCCGGACCCGGCCGCCGCGCCCAGAAGCGCGACGTTTAGAACCTTTGCCGAGCCGCATTGGGCGCAGACCGCGTCCCCGTCCACGACGATCAGCCTTGAAACCTGCCCGCGGAGATATTCGAGCGCCTCGGCCCCGTCGTAGCCGGACCCGGACAAAGCCGCGGTGACGGGCTTCACGGCCTTGCCGCTCACGACCGCGACGCCGCCGTCTTTGAGGTACGGCAGGCACCGGACGGCCTCCGCCGGCTCAAATCCGATGAGCGCGTCGGCAGAGCGCTTGGGAACCATCGGGGAGTAAACCGCGTCGCCGAACCGCACGTGGCTGACGACGCAGCCGCCGCGCTGCGCCATGCCGATCGTCTCGGCGGTGCGCACATGCAGGCCGCGGTTTTGCGCAGCCTGGGCGATGAGCTTCGAGGCCAGCACGGTCCCCTGTCCGCCCACCCCGGCCAGGATGATGCTGCAGGTCATATCACTGTTCCCCCTTTATCGCGCGCGTCGGACAGACCTGGGCGCAGAGGGAGCAGCCGTAACACAGCGACGGCTCGATCAGCGCTTTCCCGCCGCCGAACGATATGGCGGGGCACCCGAGCTCGCGGATGCACTTTTTGCAGCCGATACAAAGCGCCTCGTCCACCTTGTACAGCGGGTCGGGCTTTCTGAGCGCGATGCACGGCGACTCGAAAATGACGGCGGAGACGCCCTTATGAGCGGCGGCTTTTTTTACAGCCGCGACGGACGCCTCCAGATCGAACGGATCGGCCTTGAGGACCACCCCGACGCCGACGGCCTTGAGGATCGCCGGAATGCTGAGCTTCGGCACCGTCTTGCCCATCATTGTAACGCCCGTGCCGGGGTGCGGCTGCTGGCCCGTCATCGCCGTCGTCGAATTGTCGAGGACAACGAGCGTTAGGTCGCAGTCGTTATAGACGGCGTTGACGACGCCTGTGATGCCGGAGGCGAAAAACGTCGAGTCGCCGATGAAGGCAAAGCTCTTGACGTCCGGCTCGGCGCGCCGGAGCCCCTGCGCGATGGTGACGTCCGCGCCCATGCACAAGCAGGTGTCCACCATGTCGAGCGGCATGGCGTTGCCGAGCGTATAGCAGCCGATATCGCCGGCGAAAACGGCTTTTTGGCCTCTCATCGCCTGCTTGACGGCGTAAAACGAGCCGCGGTGCGGGCAGCCGGCGCACAGGACGGGCGGCCGCGCGGGCAGCGGCGGCAGCGTTTCGTCGGGCGGCGGCGGCGCCAGGCCCAGAAAGTTGTGCAGCATCGCCCTGACGGACTCGACGCTGTTTTCGCCGGCCTGCCGCGCGTCCCCGGTCAGCTTGCCCCGGACGAGCACGTCCAGGTGGTATTTGCCGCAGATGTACACGAGCTCGCGCTCGATGACGGGGTCGAGCTCCTCGATCACCAGGACCTCGTCGAGCCCGTCGAGAAACCTCAGCGCCAGCCTTTCCGGAAACGGATGCGGCGTCGAGACCTTGAAGAGCCTGACGTCCGTATCGCCCAGCGCCTCCCGGAGATACTCCCAGCTGACGCCGCCGGACGCGATGCCTTTCCGCCCGCCCCCCTTGACAAGGTTGTATTTGTAGGACGACAGCCTGTCACCCAAAACGGGGTTGCGCCGCTCTATTTTCAAATGATTTTCGTAGGATGTCCGTGGGAAAATGACCCACTTCGCGTCTTTTTCAAACCCCTCGATCCCGTGCTTTAACGCGGCGTCGGCCACTTCCATCGAGGCGCAGCCGTGGCATACGCGCGTCGTCGGCCGCAGAAGGACGGGCGTGCCGTATTCCTCGGACAGCTCGAAGGCGTCCTTTACCATCGCGTACGCCTCCTCGGGCGACGACGGGTCGAAGACCGGCAGCTTTGAAAACCGCGCGAAGCACCGCGTATCCTGTTCGGTCTGCGACGAGATCGGCCCGGGGTCGTCGGCCACGACGATCACCATGCCGCCCTTGACGCCGACATAGCTGAGGCTCATGACCGGGTCTGAGGCAACGTTGAGGCCCACCTGCTTCATCGTGACGAGCGTGCGCGCGCCGGCGTAGGACGCGCCGGCGGCCACCTCGACGGCGGCCTTCTCGTTGACGGACCACTCCACGTAGATCGTGCCGTCGTTTTCCCGGGCGACCGTCTCGAGGATCTCCGTCGACGGCGTGCCCGGATAGCCGCATACGACGTTGACGCCGGCGTGCACGGCGCCGAGCGCGATCGCCTCGTTTCCCATTAAAAACCTTTTCGTAAGCTCACCTCATAAAAAAATCCGCCCCGTACAAAGGACAGATCCACTCTGCTAGATTCATTGGCCTGCACTTATAAACACAGGAGTTTTCCGACAGAATGAAACGTACCACAGCCCGCTGATTTTGTCAAGGAAGCGAAAAGGGAGTCGAATGATTTCCCGTCCCGCAATGGAAAAGTTTTATTATTCGACCAAAAACTTGACAATTATTACGGTAAACCGTTATAGTAAACTCGTAAAAATATAGTTAAACCTAACATTTTCGGTGATTTCACAACTCATGGAGGTGCGCTATGTATTGCGGGAGATGCGGAAGATATAATTCGGACGGCAGCCGGTTTTGCATCGGGTGCGGCGCGCCGGTATTGCGGCCCCATCCGGCTGCCCGGCCAGTCGCCGGCCAGCAGTACATACAGCCCGGTCCTCATCAACCGGCGCGAATGTCCGTCAAAAAGCGCCGTACCGGCATTATCGTGCTGAGCGCGCTGGCGGGCGTGCTGGCGGTTGGCCTCATTCTCGCTATACTGCTGTCGGGCGGGCGCGTCAGGACGGAGACGGTTTCCGGCGGCGAGGTGACGCTGGACGGCGTCACGCTCAATTTCGGCGACAACGCCGTTGCCGACGGCGCGGCCTCCGTGTCCAACGTGGTGTTCGGAAAAAACGGCGAGCCGCAGGGTCTGGTCTCCACGCAGCTGG
>CAYMLM010000253.1:0-4403 GCA_964391385.1 uncultured Papillibacter sp. | reverse complement strand
CATGAAGATAACCCGGTGATTGTTCTGCAGGAACGATTTGTCTATATATCCGCCGCAGTTGGCCGCCTCCCCGATGTCCCAGCGCTCGAAATTTGTGCAGGCGGGCAGGATGACGTCCGCAAAGCGCGCCTCGCCCTCCATCCAGATGGACTGGCTGACGACGAACTCGAGCCTGTCGCTCCGGTACATCGCGGCAAAGCGGTTGGACTCCGGCTGCGTGCCGAAATACGACCCGCCGTACTTATAGTACATTTTGACTTCCGAGTGGCCGGGCGCGGGATAGACAACCTTTCCAAACTGCCCGTGCACCGAATAATTGTCCATGTTGTGCGCCTCGGCCCGGCCCTCCAGGATTGCCTCCGGGATGCGCAGGCGCGGGATCTTCTGATATTCGGAGCAGACGGACGGCGACTGGGGCATGCGGTTGTACAGCTGGATGCCGGCGCCGGAACCAATGTAGTCGCCGGAGAAGCCGCCCTCGGCGTAGCCGGGGAACCAGAAGCGCGTGTCGAGCGGCGTACCGTACTGGAGCCCGCCGAAATTGACGCCCTCGTTCCCGAAGCCCTGCATCGCCAGCAGGCAGACCATCGCGCGCGCCCATTCGGTGCCGTACGCCGTGCGGCAGGCACTGCCGAACGAGTGCAGGCCGCCGCAGGCCAGATACGTTTTGCGGCGTCCCCACTCCTCCGCCAGCGCCCGCACGACCCGCGCCTCAATACCCGTGATCGCCTCCTGCCATTCCGGCGTCTTCGGGACGCCGTCGGTTTCGCCTTTTATGTAGTCGGCCCACTTCTCGAGGCCCTGCGTGCGTCTGGCGACGTAATCCTTGTCATACGTGCCGTTTTGGAGCCAGACGTATGCGATGGCCAGCGCCATGGCCGTGTCGGTCGCGGGCCTTGGCGCGATCCAGCGCCCGCCCATAAACGAGGCCGTGCTGTTGAGATAGGGGTCGATATGCACAACCGGGATGCCCAGCCGCCTCACCCATTCCCGCCGGATGGTGCCCTCCTGCGCCCCGTAGACGCCGGACGTCGATTCGGGGTCGGACGACCAGAAGACGATCATCTCCGCGTTTTTCATGCAGTCCTCGACCGTCGAATACGGCTCGCTGCCGCCTCGTCTGACGGTGCCCCCGTAATGGTGCACGGCCCCCCAGGCAAAGCCCTCCCAGCTGTCGGGATTCATGAGCGTGGCGGTCGCGCCGATGCAGTTGAAAAAGCGGTTGGCGGCGCTCGTAAAATAGCCGATGTTCCCCCAATTGTGGTGGGAGCCGCGCGAATAGAAGACGGCGCCGGGGCCGTACGTCCGCCGGACCCTCATGATCTCGCCCGCGACGATATCAAGCGCCTCGTCCCAGGATATCCGTTCGTAGCCGGAGACGCCTCGGTTTTCCGGGCGCCTGTCGCCGTCCGGGTCGAAATCGACGCGCTTCATCGGATACAGCACGCGGTCGGGCGAATAGACGAGCGATTTCCACCCCATCGCGTAGGCCGTGGCCGTGGTCCTCTTCGGCGGCGTAAACCTTTTGCCCCTGGCTGTGATTGTCCACGGCTCGGCGTCATCGCCGTCGAAGTCGATCGGCGTCACGCGCACGATCCTGCCGTCCTTTACGTAGACAAAAAGCGGCCCGCCGTTCGTTCCGGTCACATACCGTTTTTCGCCGCCGGGCATCAAAGTGCCGTAATTGCCGAGATATAAAATGTCAAAAGCGAAAACCTTCAGCAGAAGGGCGGAAAACCACATGGCCTTGTCGTCGGGGCCGTTTAGGACGAGCGAGCCGTTTTTGGCCGCAGCGACGAAATCAGTCGTCTTGCCGAGCATCTGCCCGAGCATCACCTTGCGGGCCGTCGTCTCATCCTCGAAGACCATCTCGACGTCGGCCGTGTCGTAAACGCCGGTTTTCCCGGTCACTTCCCCGCCCTCAAACGAGATCAGCCGTCCCATGCTGCCGTCGCGCAGCTTCAGCTGCACCGTCGCAGACTGCAAGTCCAGCTCCTTCTTAAACGCCGGCGACGCGGCCGCGAGGGTTTTGAGCAGCTTGTCGAGCGTAAACAGGGTTCCGCTGAAAAATGTCTTGTCAAACAGCTCCGCAGCCGTATCGGTCAATTTCTTCGCCATTGCCGTGTCTTCCTTTCAGCCGTCAGGCACAATCCACTTCATAGATTATATAGCCGGTTTTACCATAAAGGAAATCAATATATTTTGTTCCGGCCATAAGTTTCTTTTATAGCCATGGCGAATAACGGATTTATTGAAGCCGGTATTGCAATAAGTAATATTTATGATATGATTTGATCGGTAGCTCGCCGGAATTCGTACCGGCCGCCCCCGGACGATGCGAACGTTTTCCTTTGGGAGCCGGTTTCAAGGAGGTCAAAATGGACACGCTGCAGCTCAGGCTTTTCGAATCGATTGCCAGGACCAACAATTTTTCATGGACGGCGGAACAGTTTTACATCACGCAGCCGGCCGTCAGCCACCATATCAAGATGCTCGAAAACTCGACGGGCGTGAAGCTCATCCACCGCACCAGTCACGAAGTGGCCCTGACCGAAGAGGGCAAGGAGTTTCTGCCGTATGTCAAGCAGATCCTCGAAATATCCTCGTTTGCCGAAAACCGTATCCAGAACATGGCGGAGGGGCGGTGGGGCCATATCCGCATCGCCGCGCTGTCCTCCACCTCCTATCAGCTCAACGACTGCCTGAAAAGGCTTTACGCGGAGCACAGCTCCATACAGGTGGATGTCGACCTGCTGGAGGGCAGCGCAATGATCAACGCCCTTCAAAAAGGGGACTACGACTTTTATTTTTCCGTCGAGCACATGTTCACGGACGACAAGATCTACGACTACGCCATCATCCATCCGGATATGCTCACGCTTTTCGTCAATCAGGACATTGCCGGCACGATCGACATGGACGACTGGTCGACCGTCGGCTGCCACCCGTTTGTCTCCGTCCCGCAGACCGATTCCAGGCTGTCAAACCAGACGCGGCTCGTCTGCAAAAACCGCGGCATCACGCCGCACATCATCAATTATTACAACCGGGCCGAGTCCGTCGTCATGTCCGTCAACGCGGGGATCGGCATCGCGATCCTGCCCGGCGAGCTGGGCAGGCTGTATCAGCGGCCAAACGTCGTGACGCTCCCCATCGAGGGCAAGGACGCCGAGATGACTTACGTGTTCATATGGAAAACGGGCAAGCTCTCGACGGCGTGCATCCTCTTCAAGGACATTGTTTTGTCCCTGTTCCCGGCCAATTAGCCGTCATCCCAGGTGAACATATGCACACTATTGCCTCCTGGCTGAGGCTCGTCCGGGTTCCGACGCTGACGGCGTCCGTTATCCCGGTCGCGCTCGGCGGACTTCTTGCCCATAGGGCGCAGTCTCTCAACTTAACCGGCACGGTGCTGGCCGCCGTGGCGATGGCCTGCTTTCAGGTCGCGGCAAACCTCACAAACGACGTGCACGACTTCAACAAGAAAGTCGACACGAAGCAGTCTCTTGGCTCCACCCGCGTGATCGTCGACGGGCTGCTCGAAGAAAAGCAGGTCCTGACGGCCGCCCGGGCGGTCTTCGGCGCGGGCGTTTTGATCGGGCTCTATCTGTCGGCCGTCGGCGGAATTGTCATTTTCGCGCTGGGGATGCTGGGCGCGGCCGGCGCTTACTTTTACACCGGGAAACCTTTTTCGTTCAAGTACAAAGGCTGGGGTGTGCCGCTCGTTTTTATGATGTTCGGGCCGCTGCCCGTATTCGGGGCTTATTACCTGTCCGCCCGGGCCTTCGATCCGGCGCCCGTCCTCCTCTCGCTCCCGGTCGGCTTTCTGACGACGGCGATCCTTCACGTCAACGACCTGCGCGATATCGAGCACGATAAAAGGGCGGGGATCAAATCGCTTGCGATGGGTCTGGGCCGGCAAAACGCGCGGGTTTTCTACCTGCTTTTGATCTCGGCCTCGTTTTTCTCCGTCGCGCTCTATGTCGTCCTGGGCCTGCTGACGGCGTGGAGCCTGCTCGTTTTCGGCTCTTTGCCGCTCGCGGTTATTTTGATACGCAGCCTCTCGTCGCACGATAAACTGCGCGCGATCGACCACAAGACGGCGGTCCTGCAGATGGCGTTCGGCCTCCTGCTGCTGGTGTCCATCCTCCTGTGAATTCAATCCGGCGGACGAAAATCTTTAGGCTTCACGTTGTGACGGTTTATATGATATGCTACACTGAGACTGTGACAAGGACAACTGTCCGCTTGTCCGGAATTATTTATAAGGAGGCGCGCGAAGGATAACGCTTCGCCGGTGACATGGCTACATATGAAAATCTCTTTTCGCCGCTGATTCTGGCAAAAACGCAGTTAGATCGGAAGAGCGTCGTGTAGGGAAAGAGTGTAGGATTGGGTGGGGG
>CAYMLM010000252.1:0-4423 GCA_964391385.1 uncultured Papillibacter sp. | reverse complement strand
CGGAAGAAACGAAGAACGCGGATCAAGCACGGACCTGGACCTATACGGATTCCGCGGGCAGAGCCGTAGCCCTGCCCGCCCATATTGACAAAGTCGCTCCCTCCGGATCGTATGCGCAGATTATGCTTATGACCTTATGCCCCGAAAAACTTGTCGGGCTGTCGGACGCCCTTTCCCGAAATCAAAAAAAATACCTGAAGGAATACCTTCAGGAGCTCCCGGTGCTGGGAAAATACTTCGGCAGGAATGTGACCATGAACTTCGAGGAGGTGATTCGCCTCAGCCCGGATGTCATCATCGACATCGGGGAGGTCAAGGACAACATGGCCGAGGAGCTCGACCAGCTGCAGGAGCTCACAGGGATACCCACGATATTCATCGAGACCGATCTGTTCAGTCTCCCGGATACCTACGCAAGGCTGGGGGAGGTGCTCGGCTGCGGGGAACGCGCCTCGGAGCTTGGCGGCTATGTGACGTCCGTGCTCGAGCTTGCGGAGACGAACAGGTCCGCGCTGAGCGGGGAGGCTCCCGTGTCGGTCCTGTACGGAGACGGCGAATACGGCCTGAATGTGATCGTCGACGGGACCACGCATTCCGAGGTCCTGGACGCCGTCGGCGTCAGAAACGTTGCCGTCGGATACAACGCGACGGGCAACGGAACGGCGGAGGTTTCGCTCGAGCAGGTCTATCTCTGGGATCCCGATGTCCTTGTCTTCACGGTGAATGCGGATTACGGCGAAATATACGAACTGGAGGAATGGCGGGAGCTTTCGGCGGTCCGGCACAAAAAGGTCTATGAAATCCCCGGCGCTCCGTACAACTGGATCGATCAGCCGCCGTCCGTCCAAAGAATACTTGGCATCCTATGGCTTGGAAATCTCATCTATCCGCGGCTGTATGCTTTCGACATGGCTGAAAAAACGATTGAGTTTTATAAGCTGTTTTACGGTTACGGCATGGAAAGAAGCGAAGCGGAAGCGCTGATGTCTCACTCGACGTTTGCCGGTTAAAGCTAAAAAGCGGGATGTTCACAGCCGGCCGTCAAGCTCGAATACTCCGACGGCCTTTGTGCGGGGCATGGAAAGAAGCGAAGCGGAAGCGCTGATGTCTCACTCGACGTTTGCCGGTTAAAGCTAAAAAGCGGGATGTTCACAGCCGGCCGTCAAGCTCGAATACTCCGACGGCCTTTGTGCGGGGCATGTAAAACGGATAGTCGCGGCGTCCCGTTTGAGTGAGCCGTTTGCTTAAAAAGACATCCGCTTCGCGGTCGGGGATGCCCGGCGAGTACGCGCGGACAAAAAGACGGGCGTCCTCCAGCGAGGCGAAAGGCTGGCCGAATTCCAGCTCATGAACGGTCAGCCTGTGGGGAATGCGATTTCTGTCGAGGTATCGGACCGTTTCGTCGACCGTGTTTTTGCGGTGACGCTGGTAGGCCGGCGGAAACAGGACGGCCTCCGACGTCACATTGACGACGGCGATCAGCTTTTTGCAGATCGGCAGAAAAAGATCGGGCTTGCGGCTTCCGAAAAAGCTCATATACGCCACGTCCCACATGCCGCTCAAATTCTTGCAGTCCCTGAGATGCGTTTTTACGTTTCGCACGCCGAAGGCGCGAAGGCGCTCGTTGACGCAGGCAAGGGCCGGCGCGCTGACATCAAAGCAGTCAATCGCCTTCACGTGGGGGGCGATCTCGAAATCAAACAGCGCCAGACCGCAGCCGAGATCACACAGGCTGTCCGTTTCATCCAGCATCGGCCTTATTGCTTCGGCGACCTTTCTGTAAAAGCCGGTATAGTCGCTGGCGCTCGTATACCAGCGGATCGTATCGTCGTTCCAGTTGAAATGCATGTTAAGCCTCTTTTTTGAGAGATACCTTCTGCCCGCTTTGGGAAACCTTCCCGTTTTCCGCGCCGGAAACAAGGTGCAGGGCTCGCGGCGTATCTCTGATAATAAAGCCGGACAGGTCGCTGATGCCGGCGGTCAGCAGGTACGGGGCCATCGTCGTTGCCGGACCGACCAGCACGACGTGACCGGCGTTTGCGGACAGTTCCAGGAGCCGGGGCAGGGTCTTGTCCACGAGGCTCCGGCAGGAAATATAAACGTAATCACAGGCGGGGAGTATGTACTCGCAGGCCGCAAACGGGTAATCTCCGTACTCCTCGGGCTGCCATTCGATGATGCTCAGCTCGCAGACCGGCTCGAAAAAAGTCTCGAGATACGGGAAATGGCCGACGACGGCAACCTTTTTCCCTTTGACGTCGTTCTGGGCGGTGATGAACGGGTCGTTCAGCCGGTCTTCGGCGTAGGGCCGGTCGGAAAAGCTAATGCCGTTTTGCCGCGCGATCTCCGGGCTGTTGTAGTAGGAATTGATGGCCGCATGTCCGATGGACGCCTCCGGCATGTTCCACGATTTGACGAGGGCGGCAACCTCGCGCAGCGGCTTTCCGATCAGGCTGCCGGACGCGACGGGCAGCCGCGTGGCGTCGTCGAGCACGACGCTCAGACCCGCGCCGAGGCGGTTTGCCACGATCGTGTTGAAATAGCCGCAGAAGATCTGCTCCGCCGTCAGCTCCGGGGGTATCCCGCCGATCAGGGCGTCATACATTTCCCACATGTTTTTCTCCTTACACCGTCGTAATCAGGTCGCCCGCCCTGAGCTTGTTGCGCAGGGCCTGCAGCCGGCTGTCCATTTCTTCAAGCTCGGCTAAAACGCCGCGCTCCCCGGCCGTCGTCTCGATCACCCTGACGATGCCGCCGTTCCGAATGACGATCCGCTTGTCGGCGCTCAGCGCCAGGAGCGGATCGTGCGTCGCAATGAGCACGATCTTTTCGCTCTGCGTCAGGACGCGCACCGCCTTTTTCCGGTCAATGCCGGCGTTTTCGATCTCGTCGATCAGCACGAGCGGGGAGCTGCTCATGAACGCCGTGTCGGCGATCATCAGGGCTCTGGACTGCCCGCCGCTCAGCTGCGTCACCTTTATGTCGGCGTCAAACCGCTCGCCCGCCAGGCTGTTTGCGCACTCCAGGCATCTGGCGACGGTCTGGCCGACGTCCCTGGAAAACCTGCTGCGCGCGTGCATCTCCAGAAACTCGCGCACAGACAGGTCCATGACAAAATTCATGTTTTGGGACAGCTGCGCGACGAGCTTGCCCTCCATGCCGAAGCGCTCCTCATCCGTGAGCACGGCGCCGTTTATCAAAATCATGCGCCTTGTCGGCGTGTCCATCTGCGCCAGGCATTCGATATCCGCCAGCAGCCGGCTTTTTCCCGAGCCGGTCGGCCCGACGATCGCCGCGACGTCTCCCTTGTGAAGCGTGATAACGGCGTTTTCGGCCTTGCCGAACTTATTCCGGCCGCCCTTGATCACGAGCGACGCGACGGCTCCCGTTTCGGCCTGCTCCCTGTGAAAGGCCAGGATGAAGCGGCTGAGCTGCATGGGGAGGTCTTTTTTGTTCAGGCCGAATTCTTCGGCTGTCGACTCGTCGAACCGCCGGGCAAGCTCCAAAACGTTTTCATCCGGCGACAGAACCGGGATGCGCAGGTTTGCGAAGAAATCGGACGCGAGCGGATACCTGTCAAGCAGCTGGCCGACCGTGGCGTCCAGAACATAGCGGTAAATCTCATTTTCCGTCATGCGTCAAAACTCATTTTCTTTAAAGTACCCAGCTGAAACGCCTCGCCGATGCGCGTTTCACCCGTGCAGTAAGAACAGACGGCCGCCGGCGTCGTAAAGCGCAGCTTCATATCCCGGAGCGTCGTGATCTCCCTGGCGTCCGCCAGATGCCGGGCCAGCATGAACGCGCCCTGTCCCGTGATTCCGTTGACATGGATGATCTTCGCCGCGGCGTTGACCTGCCGGATGTTGAAGGCGAAAACCTCGCGCTCGGCCTGCGAGACCACGTCTCCCTTCGTGACGACGACGATATCGGCCAGCTTCATCATGGGGCCGATTTTCCGGGGCGTGTTCACGCCCGCCAGATTGTCGATGACGCAGACGGCGGAAATGCCGTTTATATACGGCGAGCAGCGGTTGCACAGCCCCGCGCTCTCCGTGACAAGCAGCTGAAAGCCCGATTTCAGGCCCCACTGCACGGCATCCTCGATATTGCCCACGAAATAGTGGTCGGGACACGTCTTGCCGGAATAGCCCGTCACCGTTTTATAGCCCGACGCCTCGTAACGCAGGTAATCAAACGAGGTCAGGCAATCGAATTTGACAATGCCGATGTCGGCCGGGTCATGCCGCATCGTTTCCAGAAGTCTCAGGATGACGGAGGTTTTTCCGCCGGACGGCGGACCCGCAAAGGTAATCAGTTTCATGACAATAAACTCCGGGAAAGATAACTTTATGAGGCGAAACGGCGCGCTGCGCGTCAGACCGGACAAAAAAAGAGGAGGGGGACGAGTTCCCAGCCCCATGGG
>CAYMLM010000251.1:0-4430 GCA_964391385.1 uncultured Papillibacter sp. | reverse complement strand
ACACCCTATCCTACACTCTTTCCCTACACGACGCTCTTCCGATCTTAAAAGCTCCGGTCCGCTGAAAAGCCGACCGGAGCTTTTTTGCCGCGTATTTAAGCGCCGCCTTTTGTGACGATGGCCTGAAGCGCAAAATTCAGGATAAAGAGGACCGTCGCCACCCAGAGGATCGGGTGCGTGCCCCGGATCTCCCGCTTGAACAGCTTGACGACGCAGTAGAAAATAAACGCCGCCGCGATGCCGTAGGAGATGTTATAGCACAGCGCCATGAAGATCCCTGCAAAAAACGCGGGAATCGCCTCCTCCAGCGCCGTCCATTTGATATCCGCGAAGGACGACATCATCATGATTCCGACAACGACGAGCGCCGGGGCCGTCGCGGCCATCGGGATGGCGCTCACGAACGTGGCGAGAAACGCGCTGATGATGAAGCAGACGGCGACGACGACGCTCGTCAGGCCCGTGCGTCCCCCCTCGCTGATGCCGGCCGCGCTTTCGATGTAGGTCGTCGTGTTGGAGGTGCCGAAGATCGCGCCGGCCGACGTGGCGATCGAATCGGCAAACAGCGCCCTGTCCATCTTGGACTTGAAGCCCGAGGTCTCCTCCAGAGCCTTTTCATCCGCCTCGCTGAAGATGCCGCTCCGGCGGCCGGTGCCGATGAACGTCCCGATCGTGTCAAACGTGTCCGACAGGCTGAACGCGAAAATTGTGACGAGCACAAGCGGGACCTTGACGCCCTCGGCAAACAGGGAGCCGAGGCCTTCCTGCGTAAAAATCACGCCGAGAGTGGACGGCAGCGCCGCCAGCGTATCGCCGAAGCTCACGGTGTCCCCCGTCTTCGTCACACCCAGGAAGATGCCGATGACGGTCGAGGCGACGATGCCGATCAGGATCGCGCCCTTGACCTTTAAAAGCAGGAGGACGGCGATCAGAAACAGCCCGATCAGAAACAGCCACAGCGCCGGTTGGTTGAGCATGGTCATCTCCGGAAGGCCGGCGTTGAAGTTAATAATGCCGGAGTCCACGAGCCCGATGTAGGCGATAAATACGCCGATGCCGCCGCTGATGGCGTGCTGGAGGCTTTTCGGTATGGACTTGATGATCGCCTTGCGCAGCTTCGTCACCGTAATGACGATGTTGAGGATCCCGCAGATAAAGACGATGGACAGCGCGTGCTGCCAGGAAAAGCCCAGCGTGCCGCAGACCGTGTACGCGAAAAACGCGTTGAGGCCCATGCCCGGCGCCAGCGCGTACGGGACGTTTGCCACAAGTCCCATGACGAGCGTCCCGACGGCCGTCGCGATGATCGTCGCGAGAAATACGGCGCCCCACTCCATCCCCGTCACCGAGAGGATCTTCGGGTTGACGACGATGATGTACGCCATCGTGAAAAACGTCGTGACGCCGGCGATGAGCTCGGTCGGCACGCTCGTGCCGTTTTCTTTCAGCTTGAACATTGCTGCCTTCCTCCCTTTTTTGTATGATCAGCAAATATTGTATCTTAACGCGAGCGGCCTGGCAATCTTTTCTCGCGGCCGGGCAGCCGCACCCAGCCAAACCGCCGGTGCGATTCTTTCACGAAAAATACAAAATGCGCATCTCGGGCAGGCGCTTTTGGAGCTGCTCCCTGAAAAAGGCTTCGCCCTCGGCGCGCAGAGGGTCCTTGTAGCTGTATTTCCCCCGGCCCCGGCCCGTCTGGAGCTGCTTGTCATGGAGCACGGGCGCGTTCGGAAAGGCCTCCGTGTTGATGGCGTTGTGCACATAGCTGTACGTCATGAAGATGATTTCGATCAAGCTGTTTTTCTTTGTGCTTTCGCCGAGCCCGTCGGCGAGCTGTTCGAGCAAGCCGCCGTAAAGGGTCCGCCAGTCGTCCTGCAGGATGACCGGCGCGATCAAGAGCCCCGTTTGATAGCCCGCCTCGTTCATACGGTTGAGCGCGCGCATCCGGCCGGAAAGCGGCGACGTCCCGTATTCGACGCGGCGGATGATCTCGTCGGGATTGACGCTCATCCTGAAAATCGTTTTGCCCCTGTGCGCAAGCCCCAAAAGCGGCTCGACCGTGTCGAACTTCGTCGGAAACGTGATATGTCCCCGGCCTTGTTCGGCAAACGTCTCGATTGTCCACGGCAGGTTGTCCGTCACCGCGTTCTCCAAAACGAGATCGCTGTTGGATCCGATCTCGAAGGTCAGCGGCCTGTCCGATTTCCGCGACGTTTTGACAAGCCGGTCCATCATCTGCTCGCGGTTGACGAAAACGCGCAGATACGAGCACTTGTTGTAGTTGCAGACGAGATAGCAGTACAGGCACATCGCGCTGCAGCCGGACGACGTGTACGGCACAAGGAAATCGGAAACCTTGTGGTTTTCCACATACCTGTGGGTCTTGCGCACGCCGACGACGAGGAGCTTTTTGAGGCGCGGGAAGTCGCTGTTCGGCCTTTTCTGCAGCTCTTCGATGCTGTTGTGGCTTTCGACAGGCGTCCAGCTTCTGTCGGCGTATTTTTCCTTGAGCCGGCGCCCCAGCGGATACTCAAGCGCCTCGGGCTCGTAATAGACGGCTTCCGGGAACACGATATCAACTCCTGTATAAAGCGGCCGGCTTTGCCGTGTCGGCCCGCTTTAAAACTCATACTCAAAGCTTGCGTGATCGTCCGTGAAATCGAAGACAGCCGAGCCGCTCTCGGTGAACCGGTAGGCGGCCCGGCAGGCAAGGCCTTCTCTGATGGACCTGACCATCTTTCCGGAGACGGGGGCGCTCAGCGTGTGGGCGCTGTCGGACAGGAGCCGCGCCCGCAGCTCATACGGCCCCTGACAGACGGTGACCGCGCCGTTTTCGATCCCCCGGAGCCTCGCCCCGTTATATGTGGCGATGCGGTACTCTCTCCCCCTGAAGTAAACGAAGCCGACGATGCCCGTAAACTCCCTGCCCAGAGGCCTGACCGTAGCCGCCGACAGCATCAGGGAGCACTTTTCGGGCGCTGCCCGGCTGCACTGCGTCCAGACATACCGCTCCGGGAACGACCGTCCGCGGTCCCCCTCGATATATCCGACGCCGTCCGTAAACTCCAGCCGGGCGCCGTTGACCGTGAGGCTTCCGCGGACGTCGTGTATCAGGCTGAAGACGCTGTGCCGGCACTCCATGAACGGGACAAACCGGTACGGCCCCATGATGTCGCCGCGCGGCGGAACGCGCCTTGTAAACCGGAGCCGCCCGGCGACGCGGAGCCCCGGTTCGTCCAGCTCGATTTCGATACCGTCCGGGCCGAAGACGCCGCCTCCGGCCGCAGCCGTCATCGCCCGCCGGTCGATGCGGACGGACCCGCCCGGCAGCTCGACGAAATGCGACCCGTCCGGCGTCACGACCTGCAGCGAGGCGGCGCGTTTTCCGCGGCTGTCCGTGTGCAGGGCCGGGATGAACGCAATCATGCTCTCCCCCGACTGCTGTTTGAAATACAGTCCCTCAAAGCGGCAATGCAAAGCTAGGCCTCCCGGCTGACCGGCATGTCGGGCCGCTGTTCTCAAGTAATTTGCGCATGGTTACTCAACGGCCCTTATCGGATAAATAATAGATACGCGGGGAATACGACCGACAAGAGCGTCAGGACAGCCATCCCCAGAGCGCCGAGGTAATTTTTCTTCCGCCAGACATAGCCGGCGTAGCTGAACGGATAAACGGATGCGATCAGCAGAAACGCGATTACGAAGTATTTCAAGCCGGCTCACCACCTAAGCTTTTTCTTCCTCCTCCGTCGACACGAGGGTGCCCGTGCGCCGGATGACGAATTCCACTTCCGTCGTCACTTCCGCGTTTTTGAAGTTTGACAGCCAGCCAAATTTTTCCCAGTCCTGTATCGTCCAGAACTGCACGGACGCCTTATACCCGAAATCGAAGACCTCGCAATTGAGCTCCTGGCATTTTTTAACCGTCTGGTCGAGCTTTTCCTTGACAAACCGCTCAAACGCCTCTTCGACGGTTGTCTTTTTCTCTTTTTCTATGCTTTCGCTGGTCTGCACGTTCTGCAGCGCGGCGTCCAGAAACACCTTCGCGCGGATTTTCGCCCTGCCGTCCTCAAAGGTGATTTTTATGTCCGGCTTACGCTTTTGAAACACCATGGCGCCGATACGCAGCTCCGGGTCCGTCGGGTCGGGGATGGCCATCTGCGTTTCAAGGAGATCGCCCCGGAGCATCTGCATGGACCGCGTCTCGTTGCCGTTTAATTCGCCGACCATCGTCGCGCCGTCGAAGATCGCCGTCCCCATGAATTCGAATTTGTTTTCGCTTTTTCGCGGGACCTCGCCGGCATAATAGTCGCCCTCGGACTTGAAGGCCTGATCCTGCTCGCCGCTATCCATAAAATGCGAAAAATCGTTCAGCGCCGCGAGCGTCGCCGTCGCCTGACATTTCGTGCATTTGAGCCTGTTGGAAAATT
>CAYMLM010000250.1:0-4443 GCA_964391385.1 uncultured Papillibacter sp. | reverse complement strand
TTCGAGCCGTCGTCACTCTTCCTTGGTAAATTCAGCCGTAAGGCTGAATTTAACCCATAGGCTCGAAGTTATTTCGAGCCGTTAACCCATAGGCTCGAAGCTAGTTCGAGCCGTTAACCCATAGGCTCGAAGCTACTTCGAGCCGTCGTCCTTTTGCCAGCTCATCATCTTGCGCAGCTCGGCGCCGGTCTTTTCGACGAGCAGATTCTGCTCCTGACGGCGGCGGGCGTTGAAATTGGGACGATTGGCCTGGTTCTCGACAATCCAGTTGCGGGCGAAGGTGCCGTCCTGAATCTCGGAGAGGACTTTCTTCATTTCCTTTCTTGTTTCATCGGTGATGATGCGCTTGCCGATGCTGTAGTCGCCGTATTCAGCCGTGTCGCTGATAGAGTAGCGCATAAAATTCAAACCGCCCTTGATAACGAGATCAATGATGAGCTTCATCTCGTGAACGCATTCGAAATAGGCGTTTTCAGGGGCGTAACCCGCTTCGACAAGCGTGTCGAAGCCGGCCTTCATCAGCTCGGAGACGCCGCCGCACAGGACGCACTGCTCTCCGAAAAGGTCCGTCTCCGTTTCCTCGCGGAACGTCGTCTCAAGGATGCCGCCGCGCGCGCCGCCGATGCCGTAGGCATAGGCCAGCGCGATGTCGCGCGCCTTTCCCGTGGCGTTTTGCTGGACGGCGATGAGGCACGGCACGCCCTTGCCCTCCTCGTACTGGCTTCTGACCGTGTGACCGGGACCCTTGGGCGCAATCATGATGATGTCGATATCTTCGGGAGGAACGATCTGGCCGAAATGGATGTTGAAGCCGTGCGCGAAAGCGAGCGCCGCGCCGCTTTTCAGATTGGGCGCAATGTCCTTTTTGTACAGGGCGGCCTGCTTTTCGTCGTTGACGAGGATCATGACGACGTCGGCTGCCTTGACGGCGTCCGCCGTGACCATGACCTTCAGGCCGGCTGCCTTCGCCGTCTCGACGGACTTCGAGCCTTCGTAAAGCCCGACGATGACGTCCGCCCCACTGTCCTTCAGGTTGAGCGCGTGTGCGTGACCCTGGCTGCCGTAACCGATAATCGTCACCGTTTTCCCTTTGAGTACGCTGAAATCGCAGTCCTTCTCATAAAACATGTTCGCCATTTTTTGTTCCTCCTAATTAAATTGTGAATTCTGTGTGCCGGGATGGGCGGGTGGATGGGCTAATCGTTTTCCAGACAGTACGTGCTCCGGCCGAGCGCCGTGGGACCGGTCCGCGCCATTTCGATGATGCTGTACTGCCGCATGTAATCCAAAAACGCGTTGAGCTTGATGGTCTCGCCGGTGATCTCAATGGACATGGAATCTGGGGACAGGTCGACGACGTTGGCCCTGTAGGCGTTGACAGCCTCCATGAGCTCCGGGAGCAACCCTTTTTCCAGCCGGACCTTGACGATCATGAGCTCCCGGACGACCACCTTGTCCGACTGCATGAGCTGGACCTTCCGGACATCCTGAAGCTTCTGCAGCTGCTTGACGATCTGGTCCTCCATGTACTCGTCGCCCCAGCAGACGATCGTCATACGGGAGAGCGCCGGGTTTTCCGTTTCGCCGACGGTGAGGCTGTCGATATTAAAAGCCCGCCGCGCGAAGAGGGAAGAAACGCGCGTGAGGACGCCGGAGTGGTTGTTGACGAGAAGAGAAACGATAAATTGCTGGCTCTGCATGGTCCGTATTCCTCCTTATCTCAAGATGATATCGTTGATGCTGCCGCCCGGCGGGATCATCGGCAGCACGCGTTCGTCGTCGTTTATGGCGCAGTGGATAAGGGCGGGGCCGTCGCACGCATACGCTTCGTCGAGGCATTTCTGATAGTCTTCGATCGTTTCGGCGCGGAAGCCCCTGGCGCCGACGGCTTCGGCATATTTTACGTAATCCGTTTTCCGGTTGAGGGACGTCTGGGAATAACGCCCGTCGAAAAAGAGCGTCTGCCATTGCCGGACCATACCGAGCGCGTTGTTATCCAGCAGGACGATTACAATCGGCAGTTTATAGGAAACGGCCGTAACCAGCTCATTCATATTCATGTGGAAGCTGCCGTCGCTCGTAAACAGGAGCGTGCGGGCTTTACCCCTGCCGATCGAGGCGCCGATGGCCGCGCCCATGCCGAAGCCCATTGTGCCCAGGCCGCCGCTCGTGACGAACGTCTTGGGCTTTTTAAACTGATAGTATTGCGATGTCCACATCTGATGCTGTCCGACGTCGGTCGCTACGACGTTATCACCGTTTTTTGCGCAGGCGCGCTCAATGACGGACTGCGGCGTCAGGATGTTCGGGTTCATCTCCAGATTGTTGTCGGGATGCTCCTTGATATACCGGATGCGGTCCATCCATTCCGGGTGTTCGAGCGGCGTCAGTATGCCGTTTAGCGCGCGGAGCACGTTTTTCACGTCCCCGACAAGACCGGCTGTGACGCCGATGTTCTTCCCGATCTCCGCCGGATCGATGTCAATTTGAATGACCTTGCGGTCTTTCATAAATTCGGCCTTATTGCCGGTTGCCCGGTCAGAGAAACGCACGCCTGCTGCGATGAGCAGATCGCTCTCATACAGCGCTTTCGTCGCGCCGTAGCGCCCGTGCATGCCCACCATACCGAGGAAACGGGGATGGGCGTAGGGGATGGCCGTAAGTCCCATAATGGAAAAGCCTATCGGTGCGTCGAGCTTTTCGGCAAGTGCGACAAGTTCTTCTGAGGCGTCCGAGCTGACCACGCCGCCGCCGCAGTAGATATAGGGACGCTTGGCTTCGCGGATCAGCTGCGCAGCCTTTTCAAGCATATCCGTACGCATGTCTGTTTCCCATCTTGCAGAATGCCCGTCGGCAGGCTCGAATTCCGCGGTACCGGTCTGGACATCCTTGGGGATGTCGATCAGAACGGGACCGGACCTGTCGGAGCTTGCCAGCCTGAAAGCTTCCCGGACCGTTTCGGCCAGCTTAGCGACATTCTTAATGAGATAATTGTGTTTTGTGATCGGCAGTGTTACGCCGGATATGTCGACCTCCTGAAAGCTGTCTCGCCCGAGCAGGCTCGTGGCAACGTTGCCGGTGATGGCCACAAGCGGCACGCTGTCGAGATACGCGTTGGCGATTCCAGTCACAAGATTTGTAGCGCCGGGGCCGGATGTCGCGAAGACAACGCCTGTTTTTCCGGAGACGCGCGCATAGCTGTCGGCCGCGTGACACGCTCCCTGCTCATGGCAGGTTGTATAATGCTTTATTCTGTTGCTGTTTTTATAAAGCTCATCGTAGATGTGAAGTACAGCGCCGCCTGGGTAGCCGAATACGGTGTCGACACCCTGTTCGATGAGAGTTTTGATCAAAATCTGCGCGCCTGTGAGTAGCATATTCTCCGTCCTCCTTTTGCTTCAATGTATTAATCTGGAAAAATAATCAAAAAGCCCCGCAGCTTTCACTGCAGGGCGTCCGATCCGTTTTGCGTTGTTTTGCTGTGCCTCATTTTGCAGCGAAGTCTTTATTAACATGACAAATTACCCGGATGCTAAGCCCGAGTACAAGTACGCTAATAATTATGACTTCGGCTATAAACAAAGAGGCCAAGTGCATAGCTCCCTATAAATAAATGATTGCGTAAATTCTACCATGCGTTATTTGGAAAGTCAACACTAAATATTATTAGTTTATGCTGATAGTTTATGACGCCCGCCGAATTTTGACAATCGCATGGCTCCGGCGGCTTCGCTCCTTCCCATCATCGGCTGTGCCGCGTCCGGAGCTTGATGTATGCGGTTTTCCCGCAGCATCGTCAGATCCTCTTGCGCACCAGGCTGTCGTCGAGGGTTCCCAGCGTATCCTTTATGCTCCGCCCCAAGACGATGAGGTCCGGTGCGATTTCGCTCAGGGACGCGAGTACGAACGCGCGGTCGACCATTCCGGGGTGCGGGATAACGAGCTCCGGCGTATGGATGATCTCGTCGTCATACAGCAGGATGTCGATATCCATGTCCCGCGGACCGTTAAAAATTGTTTTGACCCGCCTCATTTTCTTTTCGATGCTCTTCGTGAACGTCAGCAGCTCAAATGGGGCCATGAGGGTATCCGCCTCGACGGCGATGTTCAATAAACACGGCTGGTCATTGCAGCCTGAGGACTCCGTTTCATAAAAGGAGGACCTTTTTACAATACGGATCTTTTTCAGAAGCATACTCAGCGCGCGCTCGATGTTTTCGTCCCTGTCGCCGAGGCTTGACCCAAGACTCAGATAAACACAGCTCATTTCCTGTTCCTTTCCTCCCGGGTGTAACGTCGGGCATCCTCATGTGTCCAGAATACCACAATTGCCGCCGGAAATAAACGGCGGCATAAAAAACTGCCGATCAGTAACGAAGCAGCCGTTCATGAGCTTCAATACCGCGCCTCCATCCGGAGGCGTTCCGCCCGGAATAAGCAATG
>CAYMLM010000249.1:0-4445 GCA_964391385.1 uncultured Papillibacter sp. | reverse complement strand
TCAATCCTCATTGCAAAATCCCGCCGGCGCAGCCGGCGGGATCAAACCTCATTGCAAAATCCCGCCGGCGCAGCCGGCGGTATCAATCCTCATTGCAAAATCCCACCAGCGCAGCCGGCGGTATCAATCCTCATTGCAAAATCCCGCCGGCGCAGCCGGCGGGATTTCAGGCTTTAGGTTTGCGGGAGTGCCGCGCAGCGCAGGCTTATTGCGCGACGGCAGCTTTCTTGTTCATGAAGCCGCCAATGATGTAAAGGATGGGAAGCACGAAACCGACATAACTGCTCCAGGAGGTGCCCGCGTCGCTGGTGAAGCCAAGAATCAGCGATATTAAGCCAAGCACAACCAGAATGATACCGGAGACAATGTAGAAGCCCGCTTTGCTCGGATCCGCGCTTCTTTTGCCCACACCGATGATCCCGAGAACCAGGTGAAGGACGCTGCTGAGTAATGCCACGATCATAATAAGCAGTAAAACACCGCCGATAGCGCCGACGACCGAGCTGAGAACAGCAGAGCCGAACACGCCGAGAAGGGAAACAATCGTTGCGATTGCTCCGAAGATGATGAAGAGAATGCTGACAACCTTGAGAAGACCTTTTGCTGGTGCGTTCATTGAATAATCCCCTTTCTTATTTTGAGCCGGTTCCCGAATCCCGGCTGATTGCAGGATACCATAAAATTTTCAGGTTTACAACAGAAAAATGGTAAATAACACGCAAAATGCAGGTCCTATGTACGAAATCAAAAAAAGGCCTCCACAATATACCATCTGTTTAAACCAAATGAAAAACACCCGCCGGGCGGCGGACGCTTTTACGGCTGCCGACGGCGGGTATGGCACTCAGTTTCTGCCAAGTTTAAAGCTGCTGATCATATTCCGGAGGATGTCCGCCTGGCTCGACAGCTCCTGCGTGGCCGCGGCGGACTCCTCCGCCGTCGCGGAATTGCTGCTCACGACCTGCGCGAACTGCTCGATCCCCTGGTTGATTCCCTCAATGTTGACCGCCTGCTTGTTGGACTGGTCATTGATCCTGCCGACCAGTTCAACCGCCCTTTCAACGCCGTCCACGATGTGCCGGAGCGATTCAGCCGTATCGTCGGCAATCTTCCGGCCGACATTCACTTTCGAGATCGTGCCCTCGATCAGAGACGTCGTGTTGTTGGCGGCATCGGCGCTTTTCTCGGCAAGTACCTTGACCTCCTGGGCAACGACGGCAAATCCTTTGCCGTGCTCCCCGGCCCGCGCCGCCTCGACGGCGGCATTCAAAGCGAGGATATTTGTCTGGAAGGCGATGTCGTCGATGACTTTGATGATCTTCGAGATGCTTTCCGAGGATTCGTTGATGTCCGCCATCGCGTTTTGCATATTCTGCATCCGATCGTTGCCAGTGACCGCGTCGTTCTTGGCGGCGACGGACAGTTCGTTGGCCTTCCGGGCAGTTTCCGCGTTTTCCTTTGACTGCAGGGCAACCTCCTCGAGCATCCGCGTCAGCTGTTCGATCGCGTCGGCCTGTTCCGTCGCGCCCTGAGCGATCACCTGGCTGCCGTCGGAAATCTGCTGGCTGCTCACGGCCACCTGTTTGGCGGCTTCTACAATCTCGGAAAAAATCCTGTTGATATCCTTATTGATGTTCCGCAGGGACGTGATGTCCTGCACAACCTCAATGTGCCCGACCTTTTTGCCCTTTCGGTCGAGTATGTATGCCGTGTCAACCTGGAACTCGGCGCTGAACTGCTCGAAGAAAGTCTGAAGCTGACCCTTCCGGAGCCGCGTGATGCCGCAGTTTTCCGTTTTGCAGATGTTGGCGTTCCAGTTTTCGCACCTTTTGCCCAATACATCTTTGCGCTTGATTTTAAGCATGTTTTCGACAGGCCGGTTGACGAAAGTCCAGTTCATGTCGCTGTCGGTCACCGAGATCGGAAATGGTATGGAATCCAAAAGCTCTTCATACCAGAAGTACCTGCCGGTCACGCGGCGACGGACAAATAACAGCAGTGCGGCGGCCGCCAGGATGAACAGGATCCCGAAAACGACGGCGGCCACGGTCAGGCCGCCGAGCGCCCCAGCCGTATCCTCTCCCGATGCGATGCCCGCACGGATGCCCTGAAGCGTCACGACAGCCAGAACGACAGCCGCGCAGAACACCAGCGCGAGGAATGCGGCAGCTATGGCATACAGCTGTTTACCAAGGAATTTTGCCATGTTTAACCCTCCCCCTATATGTGCCGCCGGCCGAAATCCCACGATTTCAGGCCGACGTCCGTTTGTCTCACTTTTTATATCGTCTTTTCCGATTCGACGATTAGTAAAAAAACGCCGCCAGGCATCTGACGGCGGGTTTTTTTAACATATATCTCGGAAAACGCTGCGGGCTCATTCCCCGAGCTGCCCGGTCTCGGGCTGGGTCATCAGTTCGATGGCGACGGCCCGGACCTGAACGGGGTAGGACTCGGCAATCTCGGGCCGGATCGTGAGTTTTACCGTCTGTCCGGCTTTCAGCTCGAAACCGGGCTCCAGACCGTCCTCGCAGCGTACGCTGGCCTTGTCGAAGCCCACGTCGTCCTCCGTCGTGACGAGGATCGAGCTGTCTCCGACGCCCTCGACCAGCGCGGTGAAGACGATGTTTTCCCCGCCGTCCCCACCCGCGCAGCCGGCCGCCGTCAGGCAGAAGATCAGGCAAAGAGCAATCGTGAGCGTTTTTTTCATAAAGGCCTCCGTTGAGTTGTCGGTTTATAGTTACCAGTCGTCTGTTGACGCGGGTTGTTGACGGCATTAAACGAGTATATATCACTTCGGCGGTCATAGGGCCGCAGGGCTATGCCTTAAGGGCGGCGGGCGGGATTTTTAATAACCGCAAGGCGCGCCTGTTAAATAATCGCATGCGGCGAAAACAATCCTCAGTCAGCTTCGCTGACAGCTCCTTTCCAAAGGAGCCTTACGGGGAGAGCGCAAGGCCATTCCTTTATTGGGCGGATCGCCTCCCGCGCAGGCGCGGGCGGGTTTGGAGTGTTTCCGTTTGAATATGACGCGATTTTGGCGGCAATTGTTCCGCCGCCGGCAAAAAAAGCGGCGGGCCCAGCGGGCCCGCCGTCTTTTATCAGTCCGTTACGTACGGCAGCAATGCGATCTGCCGGGCGCGCTTGATGGCGACCATCAGCTGGCGCTGGTGGTGCGCGCAGGTGCCCGTCGTCCTGCGGGGCAGGATTTTGCTGCGGTCCGACATAAACCGGCGCAGCCGCGACGTGTCCTTGTAATCTATGGCCTGGCACTTGTCGACGCAGAACTGGCACACTTTCCTGCGCTTGCGTCCGCGACTCCTGCCGTCCTTATCATTTGCCAAGGTGAATACCTCCTCGATCGTTTCTTAATTTTCGCGCAGCCTGTTTAAAACGGCAGGTCGCCGTCGTCTTCCTCAAGCTCGGTAAATTCCGAACCGGTGACCGGCGTCTGGTAACCGCCCGCCGTATTGTCCCGGTCGGCCTGGCTGTAAGACGTGCCGCCCTCCCGGCTTCTCTTGCTCTCGGTAAAATAGACGTTGTCCGCGATGACCTCCGCCGAGCGGCGTTTGTTGCCCTCCTTGTCGGTCCAGTCGCGCAGCTGCAGCCGGCCCGTCACGGCGGCCATCTGCCCTTTCACGAAATACTTGGACACGAACTCCGCCGTATTCCGCCATGTCACGATATCAATGAAATCGGTCTGCCTGTCGCCGCCGTCCTTCGGCGTGTAGCCCCGGTCGACCGCCAGCGTAAACGTTGTGACCGGCGTGCCCGCCTGCGTATGCCGCAGCTCCGGGTCGCGGGTCATCCTGCCCATCAGAACGATTTGATTCATGACGCGCCTCCTATTGTCCGACGACGGTGATCAGCGAGCGCATGATACCGTCCGTGATTTTCAGCACGCGGTCAAGCTCCGCGGGGAATTCCGGCGCCGAAGCGAACCGCGCGAGGACGTAGTATCCTTCGGGCTTGTCGTTGATCAGGTACGCCAGCTTGCGTTTGCCGATCACTTCCTGCTCATTGAGCGTACCATGTTCCTCGATCAGGGCTTTGAATTTTTCCACAAGCGCGGAAATCTCCTCTTCTCCCTTGTCAAGGTCAATGATGTACATGAGCTCGTAGGTCTCCGATGTTTTTGCCATCATTTGCACCTCCTTCTGGACTGTGGCCCCCGGTCAGCGCCGGGAGCAAGGATATTGCCTGTTCCGTCACGGTCAGGCACCCGCAGGATGCGGGCTATGATATTATACATGAAATCCCGCGATTGTCAAACGGAAGATATATTTCATGGACGGGTAAAATTTTACCGGCGGCTGGCTGTTTCGATCCCTTGATCTATAATATAACATATTTTGCAGAATATACAATCCCGTTTTGCCAAAGGACGGCTCTGTAGGACTACAATACATATTGGACAGTAAGGAGAAAAAATAAGAGCAAGGATA
>CAYMLM010000248.1:0-4456 GCA_964391385.1 uncultured Papillibacter sp. | reverse complement strand
AGCGCAAGCGCCGCGTCCGTTTTGTCATGCCGGGGTAATAAATGGATGCAAAGCGGCGCCGTCCTTGGCGTTTTGAACCGTCCATCCGCCGATCCCCGCTGACGTCACCTGCGTTTCTTGGCCGCCGCCTCAAACTGGCGGACAATCCAGGACAGGATGATCATGAGCGGGACGGACACGGCGCCTATGACGACCGTAATCCAAATGGCCGTCGGCGACAGGCGGGAGAGCGTGAAGAGATCCGTAAAGACAAACGCGCCGATCAAAAACAGGAGGATCATGGAGACAATGAGCCCGATCCTGAGCGAATTGAGGGGCCGGCCGAGGCGATAGAGCATCATAAAGCCGACGACGGCGATGACGATGGTCGCGACGGTGGACATCTCGTCGGCCGATACGCCGTAGTGCATGCAGGCGAGGATGGCGGCCAGGAGAACGAGGAAATCCGTGATACCGGCCGGCAGCGCCCGCAGCAGCGCGTTGAGCAGGAAGCGCCCGCGCACGAGGTTCGTGTTCGGCTCCAGAGCCAGAATGAACGAGGGGATGCCGATGAGCGTGATATTGAACAGCGACAGCTGCGACGGCGTGATCGGGTATTTGAGCGCGGCGATGAGCGCCGTCAGCGTCAGGGCGAATGAAAAGATGTTCTTTGTCAGAAACAGCGCCGCGGAACGCTCGATATTGTTGATGACGCGCCGCCCTTCGGCCACGACCGAGGGCATGGCGGAGAAGTTGGAATCCATCAGCACGAGCTGCGCGACCTGGCAGGCCACTTCGCTGCCGGACGCCATCGCGATGCTGCAGTCGGCGTCCTTGAGCGCCAGCACGTCGTTGACGCCGTCGCCCGTCATCGCAACCGTGTGCCCCTCATCCTTGAAGGCGCGGATCAGCTTTCGCTTCTGATCCGGCGTGACGCGGCCGAATACGGTGTAGCTGCGCACGGCGTTTTTGATCTTGCGCTCGGTCGTCAGCTCCGACGCGTCGACGTACTGATCCGCGTTTTCGATGCCGGCCTCCATGGCCACGCGGGAGACGGTGAGCGGGTTGTCGCCGGATATGACCTTGATCGCCACACCCTGTTTTTTAAAGAAGTCGAATGTCGCGGGCGCCTCGGGGCGTATGCTGTTTTTAAGCACGACGAGCGCCAGCGGCAGGACTTCGGCGGCCACGCGCCTGTCGTTCAGGCTGCCGCCGTAACCGGCCAGCAGCAGCACGCGGCAGCCCTGCGTGGAAAACCTCTCGATATCGCATTTATACGCATCGTATTCGGTGAGCAGGATCTTCTCGGGCGCGCCGAGCAGGAACGTGCCGTTCCCGAATGTGACGCCGCTGTATTTGGCGGACGACGAAAAGGGGAGGACCTGTACGGCGCGCCGGCGCGCCGGCTCGTTGAAGGCGCGCGTGTGCGCGGCCATCGTCTCGTTGTCGGCGCCCATCGCCGCCGCGTAATCCGACAGCAGGGCGGTGATATCCTGCAGGCTGAACCGATCCTCGCGCAGGAGCGAGACCTCCTGCACCGTCATGACGGGCTCGGTGATGGTGCCGGTCTTGTCGACGCACAGGACGTCGACCCGGGCCAGCGTCTCGATGCAGCCCATGTCGTGGACGAGCGTTTTCTTCTGCGCCAGCCGGATGACGCTGACCGTGAGCGCGACCGAGACGAGCAGGTACAGCCCCTCGGGGATCATGCCGATGAGCGCCGCGACGGTCGACACGACGCTGTCCGTGACGGAATACCCGAGCGCGATCTGACGCAGATACAAAATGATGCCGAACGGTATGATGACGAAACCGATGACCTGGACGAGCCGCGTCAGCGCGTGCATCATCACCGACTGGTGCTTTTTGCGGTGTTTTTTCGCTTCGATCGTCAGCTTTGACACAAACGATTCGGCGCCGACCTTGTCGAGCCTGGCGCGGCATTCGCCGGATACGACGAAGCTGCCGGACAGGAGCGTCGATCCCGGCGTCTTGACGATTTCGTCCGCCTCGCCCGTCACGAGCGCCTCGTTGACGCGGCATTCGCCCTCGAGCACGAGGCCGTCCGCGTAGATCTGGTTCCCGGCTGAAAAGACCGCGACGTCGTCCAGTACGGCGTCCTCGGCGGGTATGGTGACGGCTACGCCGTCGCGGATGACCGTCGCGTGCGGCTCGGCGATGAGCCTGAGCTTCGAAAGCGCGCGCTTGGCGCGCAGCTCCTGGAAGATCCCGATGGCCGTGTTTGAGAATATGACCCCCATGAACGTAAGATTCCGGTAGGACTCCACCAGGATGATAAGTACGGCCAGCGCGAAGAATACGAGGTTGAAATAGGTGAAAATGTTGTCCCGTAATATCTGGCCGACCGTCTTCTCCGGTGAAGCCGGACTCTCATTTCCATAGCCGTTTTCCAGGCGTTCCCTGGCCTCGCGCGCCGTCAGCCCTATATCCGCGTGCGTATCGATCCGTGGCAATACCTTATTGAGAGTCATATCCGTGCTGTTTCCGCCGCGCACCTTCGTCCCCCGCTTTATGGAATTTTTTCTCTTTGTTGCTGCATATCACAGCCGCAGGCGGCTGCGCTATCACAATCGTTTTTCCGCCGTCTCCGGCGGACAATGTCCTGAATAACCATATAATACCTGATATTCAGGTATTATAACACATAAGTCCGGAATTCTGAACAATAAAATATCAAATTTCGGACATTATTGCACGCAGGCTGATCTTTTTCGCCGATTGCCCGCCGCGCTTGCTTTTACATCGGCTTTATGGCAAACTAAGGACACTAAGATGAGGATGACGCGTGCGCTATGAAAAAAAGGAAAAAGAAGTTATATCATATGCTCGGCCGGTTCGCCGACGGATCGAAACGGTATTTCGTCCTGGCCGCTTTGACCGCCGTCGTCAGCATTCTGCTGACGTTTCTCATGCCGCAGATCGTCGGCTTTACGGTGGATTCCGTCATCGGCACAAAGGAGGCGGCGCTGCCCGCGTTCCTGGAGGACCTCTACGAAAAGCTCGGCGGCCGCGGTTATCTGCGCGCGAATTTTATATTGTGCGCCGTCGGCGTCATGGCGGCGTCGGCGCTGGCCGGCGTGTTCGGCTACCTCAACCGGCTGGGCACCGCCAAGGGCACGGAGGGCTTCGTCAAGCGGCTGCGCGACACGCTGTTCGCGCACATCCAGCATCTGCCGTTTTCCTGGCATACGGAAAACCAGACGGGCGACATCATACAGCGCTGCACCTACGATGTCGAAACGGCGCAGCGTTTTATTTCCACGCAGCTCATTGAGGTCGTGCGCACGTTCCTGCTTGTGGCGCTCGCGCTGCTTATCATGTTCTCGATGAACGCGCTCATGGCGGCCATCGCGCTGGCTTTCATGCCGATCATTATAGGATATTCCATGATTTTCTATTCAAAAGTCGGGTCGCGGTTCCGCGAGGCCGACGAGGCCGAGGGGGCGCTGCTCGCGCACGTGCAGGAAAACCTGACGGGCGTGCGCGTCGTCCGCGCGTTCGGGCGCGAGCGGTTTGAGATCGACAGGTTTGACGAGAAAAACGACGCGTATATCGGCAAGTGGGTCTCGTTGGGAAAGACGCTGGGCGTCTTCTGGGGACTGGGGGATATCGTTTCGTCCGGGGAGATGCTTGTCATGACCGTTGTCGGGTCGCTCCTGGCCGTATCGGGGCGGATTACACTCGGGGATTTTCTCATCTTCCTCAGCTATACGACGACGCTCATGTGGCCCATCCGGCAGCTTGGCCACATCCTGTCCGAAATGAGCAAGGCGAACGTGTCGCTCAGCCGGATCATGGAGATCCTCGACACCCCTGTCGAGACGGACGAGCCGACGGCTTTAAGGCCGCCGCTCGACCGTGACATCGTATTTGACCATGTCAGCTTCAGCTACGGCGGCCAGCAGGTCCTGAAGGACCTGAGCTTCGCCATAAAAAGCGGCGCAACCTTCGGCATCCTCGGCGCGACAGGCTCCGGCAAATCGACGATCACCTATCTGCTAAACCGGCTGTACGAGCTTCCGGAGGACGGCGGACACATTGCGGTCGGCGGCATCGATATCCGCAGGATCGACCGGCATTATCTCCGCCGGGGCGTCGGACTTGTGCTTCAGGAGCCGTTTTTGTTCTCCAAGTCGCTCTTCGAGAACATCGATATCGCCGCCGGGAGCGAGGATTTGGGACTCGTGCGCAAAAACGCGGAGATCGCGGCCGTCGATTCGAGCATCATGTCATTTTCACACGGCTATGAGACGCTCGTCGGAGAGCGGGGCGTCACGCTCTCGGGCGGACAGAAGCAGCGCGTGGCCATCGCCAGGACGCTCATGACGAACGCGCCGATTATGATCTTTGACGATTCGATGTCCAGCGTCGACATGGAGACGGACGCGAAGATCCGGCAGGCGCTCCGGGAGAATACGGCCGGAGCCACCGTCATACTGATCTCCCACCGCATCTC
>CAYMLM010000247.1:0-4473 GCA_964391385.1 uncultured Papillibacter sp. | reverse complement strand
GAAGGTCGACGCGACGAAGGACGTCAATCTCGGCGACATCCCGCTCGAGAAAAAATGACGCCGAGACAGCCGGCCTATATCCGCGGCCCCTACCGTCAGGTTTGATAGTGCATCGATCCCGTCTCAATATGAGACGGGATCGAAATTTATGTCAATCAACAGGGCGGGCGGTCTGTTTAGCTGGTCTTTCTGAAGGCAAAGAATCTTTGCCCCAGATAGTTTAATAGCACAAACAGCGCCATACCGGCCAGCATCGCCGCGTTTTCCTGCACGCGCTGTCCGCTGCCCGACAGGATGAGCCTGACAACGGGTTTTGCCAGTCCGTATGCGACGAGATAACAAGCGGCAATATTGACGGTGAAACGAAGAATCGGCCCAATTCCTCTTTCCGTGCTTTTAAACGTAAAGCGCTTGTTGAGAATGTAACTCAAAATACTGCCAAGCACGTAGTTGGCGGCCGAGGACACCCAGTAACCCCAGCGATACGGATGCACAAGCAGGTTGTAAAGCAAAAACATGACGCCGCTGCCGAACAGCGTGTTGACGGCGCCGACCATGAGAAAGCGCAGAAACGTCGCATCCAAGAAAGATTTCAGGAAGGCCCTGATTTTACCCATGGCCTTCCTCCGTGGTGCGCGAGACGATATAGCGGGGACGGCCCTTGACTTCCTCGTACAGCCGCATCAGATAATACCCGATCAGGCCCAGACTGATCATCGTAAGACTGCCGATGAACAGCATCACCATGATGCACGTCGTAAAACCGTCGAGCGCCGTGCCGGTAAACTTGTTGGCAAGCGTCTGAATGCCTAAAACAAGTGCAAAAACCAGCATGAGGACGCCGAGCCCCGTGACGAGCTGCAGCGGCATGCCGGTAAACGAGGAGATGTTCTTAAACGCGTAGCAGACGAGTTTGCAGGCAGGCCACTTCGACGTCCCGGCGGAACGCGCGTTCACATCGAAGCATACGGCGGCCGTTTTAAACCCCACCCACTTTGAAAGCGCCCTGTAGAATACGTTTTTCTCGGGCATCGAGAGCAGCGCGTCGACGGCTTTTCGGTCGAGCAGCTTATAATCGGAGGCGTTATCCAGGTCAAAGCCCACGGCCAGACTCATCAGCTTGTTGAATATTTTCGTGCAGAGTCTGTGCGCCGCGTTTTCCCTGCCCCGGCTTGACTTGCGCCCTTCGACGATCTCGTACCCCTGCGTCCAGAGCGCGTACATTTCCGGGATCTTCTCCGGCGGGTGCTGCAGGTCGCAGTCGATCGTAACGATGCAGTCTCCGGCAGCCGCGCGCATCCCGGCAAAAATGGCCGCCTCCTTGCCGAAATTTCTCGAAAAGGAGATGCCGCGGATGCGGCTGTCCGCCTCGGCCGCTCTGACGATCCGGCGCCACGTATCGTCGCCGGAGCCGTCGTCGACAAAAATAAGTTCATGGGGAATGCGCGCACGGCTCAATACTTCTGAAACGCTGTGCGCGGCAGCCGCTACTGTTTCGGCCTCGTTGCAGGCCGGGATTATGACCGAGAGCAGTCCGCCCACGCGTCAGCTCACCTCTTTCGTAACCGTATCGGCGCCCAGGTATCTCGCCACAGCGACGTTGAGCCAGTTTGCCGGATCGTCGCTCAAATCGCCGGCAGGCTCGAAACAGCTGTATTTTGATCCGCTGGAGACGGCGGAGAGGACGATATCGGCGCGCCCGTCCGCAATCTGGTTTTCAGCGTTTTCCATGCGTTCCCGATTCAGGTTATACGTATCTCTGACGGCCGGCAAGGCGTTTACATAAGTAACGATAAACACAACCGCAAGACCGGCCGTCAAAAAGCTTTTAAGGACCCCTGCCCGTCTGGCGCCATGCTTGAATTGCGCAGTCACTGTGTTCAGCAGGCTGGCGAGCGCGATCATCCCGAAAATGACCGTGCCGCTCCACGCGCGTTCGGGGAAATATGGGGCAAGGACCATGGAATAGGCCGACAAAAGGGCCGCCAATGTGAAAATCCCCGTATTCGCAAGGTTTTTCCACCGGTTTTCCTTGCTTTTTATAAAGTACACCGCAAGCAGAACAAGAAATATCAGGATTGCCGGCCAAAGTTCGTACAAAAACGTATTTGTGATACGCAGCGCCCGCTCAAGCAACAGGCCAGGCGTCAGACCGGGATACGAACTCAGTCTGGCTGTCTGGCCGGGCGCGAGGATCATACAAAGCAAACCAGTAACGGAGCCGATAAAACCGGTGCCCATCCAGGCACAAAACCGGCCCGTTTCACGTTTGCTTTTAATAGTGAAGCAAAGGACGGCCGCGATGAGCGCAACGCCCGTGTTTTCGTTTGTCCAGCCGGCCAGAAGCCCCGCCGGGAGATACAGCAGAGACAAAGCAAACGACCGGCGCCGCCGTCTGGAAGCGACGCCCTGCCTGTATGTAACCAGAAAGGCCAGGATGATCAGCGGGCCGTAAAGATAATTGCACGCACCGGTCAGCCAGAGATAACTCTGTCCGAAGCCCGGCGCGAGCAGCCAGAGCCCAAGCAGGCCCAGAAGCCAGCCCGTGATTTTGAAGTCCTTGAGCGTACCGGCGGCCAGCACATACATCAGCGTTCCGAGCGATAAAAACGCGGCCGTGTTGATCACATCGAAAACCGGCTTGCCCCACCACAGGAACAGCTGCGCCAGAAAATGCACGACGATCCGCCCATTGACTCTGACGTAATGCAGCCGCATGGACGCGCATATGTCGGCAACGGAGCTGAGCTGCTCCTTTGTCACAAAACTGCGCGTGTAGGCGTAGTCGTCCGCGTAAAGGGGAGTCAGGCGGTTGAGCGCATAAAACAGCAGCGCAACGGCCAGCACGCACAGGATCGCGATCGAGTTTTTAAGTATTTTTTTCTTCATAGGCGCCAGTTTCTTTCCCTGTTAAAAATCGGGAGCCGTCGGAAGTGAAGGTATAAAAAACACGCAGATACCTACATTATGGACAGTAAATCTGAAAAATAAGCGGCGCAGGCAAAATGCTCCGTCGCCTGTCCGGGTTATCGCGGCATCAGACCCCACGCGCGACTGAGTCCGACCTCGGCAGGACCGGCAAAAAAAGGTCCCGCCTCATAAAAGGCGGGATTGCCGGATTCATCTTTGACGGCCGAAGCTGCGGCTTATTGCTCGCCTGCGGCGTAATACTTCGCGGCGTGATACTCGAAGAGGCTTTGAAGCATGGAGGTGATGTTCCCTGTGGAGACCGTGGCGCCCGTCACGGCATCGGCGTCCACGCCGGGCAGCTGGCTGCCGTAGCCCGTCCAGGCGTCCAATTCACGCTTGCTTGCCCCGACAAGGCGCTGGACGAAGTTTTCGCCCATATATTCCTCCGTGTAATCCAATATGTAGTAGTTGGGATTGCTGTCGCCGTAAAGCCCCATGTTGTCTCCGAAGGTGATGGCGCGGATGGCGGCGTCCTGCGCGGTTTGCTTCGTGTTGAGCAGCTCCACGTAACAGACCGAATAATAGTTGACCAAAGCGTCCCGGCAGGTGCAGGAGACAAACGCCACCTGATAGGCCGTAAACGTCGAGCAGGCCTGCTCGAACAGGATGACGGCCGTATATTCCTCCGGCGTTCCGCCGGAGGCGTAGTGCGTATAGGTAAATTCGCTGAACGTGCCCTCAGCCTTCTGACCGGCAGCCGAGCAGCCCGTCAGGAGGATTAAAGCGGCAATCAGCGGCAATAGTCCTTTTCTCATAATCACTCGCTGACCGGATGCAGCCGCGAGAAGTCGATGTACGCGTAGTCGGCGCGCCAGGTGGCATAGATGACGTCGCCGCCGGCCTGCTCGGGATAGACGATGAGCTCCAGCGTGTGGCCGCCCGTGTAGCTCCAGTTGGCCCCCACGTTGTAAAGCTTCGACGCGTCCCAGCCGAGCTCAATCAGCAGGGATTTCATCATGCCGGAGTAGCCGCCGCCGCCGCACATCAGGAAAACCGCCTTGTCCTTCGGGAAAAGCTCCTCAAGGATCCGCATGGATTCCTCATAGTTCGGTTCGGCCGAGAGGACGGAGCCGTCCGCTCCCCAGGCAACGGCAAACAGGCACTCGCCAGCGTAAGCGCCCGACACGGGCAGCACCGCCAGCGTGGCGAGGTAGGGGTAGGGCACGACCTTGAAGCCCTCGATTGTCCGTGTCAGGTCCGCCTCGCCTCCGATTGCCGCGTAATCGGCCGGATCAAACAGCATGCGCACGTCCCGATAAGCCACGTCCTCGCGGCCCAGCCAATTGTCGATGGTGTCGATATTGATGTTTTTGTCCACGCCGAACTGCGTTTCCATGTCGGGCTCCGCTGCCGGCAGGGGCGGAGGGGCCGGCGCGCGCGCCGCGGCGCCGCAGGCCGCCAGCAGACAGAGCAGCGGTATGAGGGCAAGGAACAAAGCGGGCTTTTTCATCGGAATCACTCCTTTGCGTAAACCGGCATGGCGGGCGACGCGCACCCGCCATG
>CAYMLM010000246.1:0-4564 GCA_964391385.1 uncultured Papillibacter sp. | reverse complement strand
TCGTCAAAGGTGATGGTGAGCGTCAGCTCTTCTCCGTCCCTGTTCACGACAATGGTCGTCGTATCCCCGGCGCTGAACATTTTTTTCGCAATGAGGAGCGTCTCGGTGGATGTGACGTCCGTGTCGCCCAGCCTGGTGATGATGTCCCCAATCCTGACGCCCGCCTTATCGGCGGCGCTGCCGGGCTCGACCGCCTCGACAAGCGCCCCTTCCGGCGTTCCGTAATACTGCGCGTACGCGCTCGACCAGTCTCTCACGGAGATGCCCATGCTGGGCTTGCCCGCGACGTACCCGTTCGTAATCAGCTGCGACACGATATCGACAGCGTCGTTGATCGGTATGGCGAAGCCGAGTCCTTCGACGCCGGCGCTGGCGTACTTGGCCGAGACGATGCCGATGACCTTGCCTTCGGAATTGTACACGGGGCCGCCGGAATTCCCGGAGTTGACGGCGGCGTCGATCTGGAACATATTGATGCTGGTGGCCGCGTCGACCTGGATCACGCGGTCAAGCGCGCTCACGATGCCGCTTGTCATGGTGTAATCCAGCTCTCCGAGCGGATTGCCGACCGTATAAATCGTGTCGCCCACCTGCATATCGTTGGTGTCTCCGATGGTGACGACGTTTAAATTGTCCGCTTCGATCTTGACGACCGCAACGTCGTTGTCCTGGTCATATCCGACGATGGCAGCCGGGTAGGACGTACCGTCGTGCATCATCACCGCCAGCGTGTATCCGTAGTTGACGGCGTAATCGATCACATGGTAATTCGTCACGATATAACCGTCCTCCGAGATAATGAAGCCCGAACCTGAAACGGCCGACGTCGTGAGCTGTCCGAAAACGTTCGTCTTTGTCTCCGAATTGACGCCGACGACCTGGTTGACCGCCATGGCGTAAATATCCTCCGGCGACATCTCCTTGCCGGACGATGTCAAACCGGTCGCGGCCGGCGAATCCTCCGCTTCCGTCCCGGCGTCGCCGGATGGATCGGCGGACGTTTCCGCGCCGAGTACGACCTGATTGACGGGCTGGTTTTCGCCGTAGTGCTTTTCGTACTGCAGTACGCCGTATGTCGCTCCCGCGCTCGCCAGGACGCAGACGAGGACAAGGCAGACAGCTCTGACAAAGCCGCCGAACGCGCTTTTCTTTTTCACCTGAGGCGTCGGAGGCGGAGGCGGCGTCGGACCGCTCCTGTTGTAAGCGTTGTACCCGCCCGCGTGGAGCCCGGGCGAGTATTCCGGCCCGGGCGCGCGGTAGACCGGCTGCTGCCAGGGCTCGTAATAAGTATTCGGTTTGACACTTTTACCCGGCTGCTGAACGGCTGCGCCCATTTGCGGACCTGGCACGCCGAACTGCGGACCGGCTGCGCCCGGCTGTGAGCCTGCTGCGCCCGGCTGTGAGCCTGCTGCGCCCGGCTGTGAGCCTGCTGCGCCCGGCTGCTGAACGGCTTCGGCCGACTGGGGGCTGGCAGCAGTGCCGGCCTGTCTGTCGTCCTTCGGCGCGGCATCCGGTGGATCGCCTTTCGCGGGATTTAAATGATCAGATGACGTAAGCCCGTTTCCAAGCTCTTTTGTCCTTCCGTCATCGTTAAACATGAAGATTCCTCCTGAATTATTAGTGTATGGTCATGCCCGGCTTTTCAGTAATTTTATAATAAAACGTGATTATGTCCAATGCATGAATAAAATTGAAACATTTTTATAAATACGTCGCTTTGCGAGGCTTTATTCGCCGCCCGGCATACGTGCTTGACAGCGCGGCGTTTACATGATAGTTTATGGATTTATAGGAGATGATATCGTGTCCGAAATTTATACATTTGAAAATGAAGACTATAAAAAATCATACCGTCACACGACGTCACACATTCTGGCCCAGGCCGTCAAGCGCCTTTACCCGGCAACAAAGCTGGCCATAGGCCCCGCAATAGCCGACGGCTTCTACTACGATTTCGATACCGAAGAAACGTTTACGCCCGAAACGCTCGAAGCGCTCGAGGGCGAAATGAGGAATATCATCAAGGAAAAGCTTTCGCTCGAGCGCTTCGAACTGCCCCGTGAAGACGCCATAAAATATATGACCGAACGCAGCGAGCCGTATAAGGTCGAGCTCATAAGCGACCTGCCCGAAGACGCCGTCATCAGCTTTTACAGGCAGGGCGAGTTTGTGGACCTGTGCGCCGGGCCGCACCTGGACTCGACGGGCAGGGTCAAGGCCAATGCCATGAAGCTCACGAGCTGCACCGGCGCGTATTGGCGCGGGGATTCCAGCAAAAAGATGCTTCAGCGCATCTACGGCACGTGCTTCCTGAAAAAGGACGAGCTGGACGCCTACCTCGAGCGCATCGAGGAGGCCAAGCGGCGCGACCACAGAAAGCTCGGCCGCGAGCTCGATCTTTTCGCGCTTTTTGATGAGGGGCCCGGCTTCCCCTTCTTTTTCCCGAAGGGCATGATCCTCCGCAACGAGCTCGAGGCGTACTGGCGCGAGCTTCATCAGGCGTGCGGGTATCAGGAGATCAAAACGCCGATCATTTTAAACGAGGAGCTCTGGCACCGCAGCGGGCACTGGGACCACTACAAGGAAAACATGTACTTCACGAAGATCGACGACGGCGACTACGCCGTCAAGCCGATGAACTGCCCCGGCGGCATGCTGGCCTACAAGCGGCGCATGTGGTCGTATAAAGACCTGCCGCTGCGCGTGGGCGAGCTCGGCCTCGTACACCGTCACGAGCTGTCCGGCGCGCTGCACGGCCTCATGCGCGTACGCGCTTTTACCCAGGACGACGCGCACATCTTTATGACCGAAGAGCAGGTCCACGAGGAGATCCTGGGCGTCATCACGAAGATTGACAAGGTCTATAAGCTTTTCGGCTTTCAATACCACATGGAGCTGTCCACCTGCCCCGAGGACTTCATCGGCAACGACGAAATGCGCGCGTACAGCGAGGGCATTTTAAAGGACGTGCTGAACAAAAACGGCAGGGAATATGTCCTCAACCCCGGCGACGGCGCGTTTTACGGCCCGAAGATCGACTTCCATCTCGAGGACGCCATCGGACGCACCTGGCAGTGCGGCACGATCCAGCTGGACTTCCAGATGCCCGAGAGGTTCGACCTGGAGTACACGGGCGCCGACGGGGCTAAGCACCGGCCCATCATGATACACACCGTAGCTTACGGTTCGATCGAGCGGTTTATCGGGATCCTGACAGAGCACTTCGCCGGCGCGTTCCCGCTCTGGCTCGCGCCCGTTCAGGTCATGGTCCTGCCGATCACGGACCGCAGCCGCGATTACGCCGAGACGGTCGCCGGCCGGCTCAAGGACGCGGGCTTGCGCGTCGAAACGGATTTCAGAAGCGAAAAGATCGGCTACAAGATACGCGAGGCTCAGATGCAGAAAATCCCGTACATGCTCGTCCTGGGCGACAAGGAAGCCGAAAACGGCACCGTGACGGTCCGAAAGCGCTCCGGGGGCGATCAGGGCGCCATGAATCTCGAGGACTTTATTACGGCGCTGAAAAGCGAAAAAAAATCGCGCGCACACTGAGTCATCAAACAAGGCGCACGGCAGCGGCCGTGCACAGGCGCACGGCAGCGGCCGTGCGCCTGTCAGTTGTTGCGGCAAAAATTACATCACATAACATTTAATACTTCTTCGTACAATATATGTACAGGCACACTGAAAAGATAGCGTTCGTCTGCCTGTAAATAAAGGCAAGCTTCCCTGCCGCCCGTCGATGCCGGGAGGCGGAGCTTACCGCCCATATGAAGGAGTTTTTGTTTTGCACAACAGAAGGAAGCTCATCCTGTCGCTCACTGTGATCTTTATCATCAACATCCTGATCATCGCGTTTATACAGTGCGCGCAGAACGCCTCAGCCGCCAGCTACAGACGGGGTTCCTCCGGCTCGGTCGTGACAAAAATACAGCAGAGGCTTTCGGACTGGGGCTATTACTTCGGCAGCGTCGACGGGATTTTCGGCAGCAAAACGGAAGCCGCCGTGAAATATTTTCAAAGTAAAAACAACCTGAGCGTCGACGGGATCGCCGGCAAAAACACACTGGCCGCCATCGGCATCAACGAATCGGAGGGCGCGACCTCGAGGACGAACGACGTCGAGCTGCTCGCGCGCCTGATCTCCGCGGAGGCCCGGGGAGAACCGTACAGCGGTCAGGTCGCCGTCGGCGCCGTCGTCCTCAACCGGACGAAGCATCCGTCTTTTCCGAACACGATCTCCGGCGTTATCTATCAAAACGGCGCGTTTACGTGCCTGACGGACGGACAGTTTTACACCGCCGTCGCCCCGAGCGCCTATAACGCCGCCCGCGACGCCCTCAACGGCTGGGATCCCTCCGGCGGGGCGATCTACTATTTTAATCCGGCCACCGCCACGAGCAGCTGGATCTGGTCCCGCCCGCATATATGCACGATCGGCAGCCACCGTTTTTGCGCGTGAAACGAGACGTTTTCTCACGGGAAGGCTCACTCAACAAATGAAAAAACTGCCGCTGTCAGATCGGAAGAGCGTCGTGTAGGGAAAGAGTGTAGGATAGGGTGT
>CAYMLM010000245.1:0-4621 GCA_964391385.1 uncultured Papillibacter sp. | reverse complement strand
TTCCCGGTCGATGGTTATTGTCTCAAGGCGCTTGTTCAGCTGCCGGAGCGCCGTATAGGAGTCGGCCTTCATAAACCGCTCCGACGGGATATACCAGACCGGGATGTTCTCCTTGAGCGGATCGATATCCAGGTAAAACACGCGGCAGCCTTTTCGGGGGACGGCATGCGCCGGGATCCACGGCGTGTCGCTGTCGATGACGAGAATGACGTCGGCGTCGCCGATCAGGCTGTGGGAGTCGAAGCCCAGATGCAGCTCATGCGTGCCGGGAAAGTTCATGCAGGACTGCTGAAACTCGACGACCGGGACGGCCAGTGTTTCACACAGCCGGACGAGCTCGGCAACGCTTTTGAAATTGCGTCCGAGGTACGAGGTGACGACGAGCGGTTTTTCGGCGCCGAGCAGCGCGCTTGTCAGCAGCTCGACGGATTCGTCGTCGAGACCCGCCGGCGCGGCGGGCGTCCACCTGTCGAAATCCGTTTCGGCGCGGCAGCTCTCTTCCTCCAGCACCTCCCGCGACGCGACCGTGTAAACCGGCCCCTTCGGATCGCTTTGGGCGATCTGGAGCGCCCGGAACACCATTTGACGGATGTTTTTGCCGCTGCGGAACTCGCCCGCCGTTTTGGTATAGCCGCGCACGATGCCGGCCTGGTCGGCGACATTCTGAAGGTACTGGATCGGCGCGTTCCGTCCGCCCCTGCACTCGCCCTCGAGCGTGTAGGGCGACACGCCGGCGAAAAGATAGACGGGCACGCGGCAGCGGGAGGCGTTGTGGAGCGCGCCGCCGAGGTTCTGCGTGCCGACGTCGACGTGGACGAATACGGCCTGCGCCCGGCCGGTCAGCTGGGCGAAGCCCTGCGCGGCGGAGAGCGCGGCGTACTCGTGGGGGCTGATGATAATCTCGGGTTTTTGAAGACCCATCGCTTCGTATTTGGCCCAGCTTTCGATGATGGGCGGGTAATCGGTGCCGGAGTTTAAGAAAACATGCGTGACGCCGGCATCGACCAGCGCGTCCGTCAGCGCGTCGGACGCCGTATAGGGGACAGGCCCGTTGTGCGTATGCTCCATTGTGATCGCTCCCGTCTAAACCGTTTCTGCTGATTTATTACAGGTTTTATGTTATCATCCGGCCCCGACGGCGTCAATGATTGTATGTTTATAGGCAATATCAATTGGCGCTTGAAAGACGCGGATTTTACATGTAGACTAAAAGGGGCGGCGATTCCGGCCGCCGGGAATATCTGCCGCACCGGCTGAGTGGAGTGTTTGCATGCACATCTTTCTGACAGGCGAAATACAGATCGGAAAAAGCACTGTTGTGGAAAAAACGCTGGCCCTGCTGAAGCGGCCGTACGGAGGGTTCCGCACATATTTCGGGCCGGACCGGTATGCGCCGGACCATTGCCTGTATATGGGCGGCGCCGCGCTGCCAAAGGCCTTCGGCGAAGAAAACGTCGTCGTACGTTTCCAGGAAGGCGTCCCCGAAGCGTACGCCGAACGGTTCGATACGCTCGGCGCGCGGTACATCTCGGAAGCGCAGGCGCACGCGAAGCTGCTCGTGATGGACGAGTGCGGGAAACTGGAGCGGCAGGCGAAGCTGTTTCAGCGCAGCGTGCTCGACGCGCTGGACGGGGACACCCCGATCCTGGGCGTCGTCAAGCTGGCCGCGGACGGCTGGGTGGACAATATCCGCACTCATCCGCGGGTAAAGCTCATTACGGTCGATGCGCAAAACAGGGACCGCCTGCCCGAGGAGCTGACCGGGATGCTAACCGGTTAAATAGTTTTCTTAGGTCAAACTGTACAAAAAGAATCCTTGAAATTCTAAGAATAAGCGGAGCGTCTGTCGTTCAAATCCGGGCAGGCGTTGTTTCGAACTGGTATAATAGCGTTGGTTTAAGCATGAAACATAGAAATGCTTTTTAAGGAGGGCGGAACGCACGTTCCGGACAGACTATGAACCAGCTGAAGTACAAGCATCTGTTTGAGCCGATCACTTTGGGAAAAACGGTTTTCCGAAACAGGATCTTCGCGTCTCCGACGGGCTTCCAGAACGGGGACCATCTGTGCCTGCCCAGCAAGGAGCTCATCGCGTACTACGAGCTTAAAGCGCTCGGCGGCGCGGCGGCTGTCACGATGGGCGACTGTCTCGTCGACAGCCAAAACGGCCGGGTGACGAAGGTGGAGTTTCCGCTCGACGACCCTGACCAGAAGGGACCTCTGGCATCGCTGTGCAAGGCGATTACCCGTCACGGCGCGGTTGCGTCCGTCGAGCTGCAGCACGGCGGCATGTACGCGCGCACGAGCGGCGAGCGGCTCGGGTACCTGTGGGGACCGTCCGGGATGATGCTGCCGTTTCGGCCCGGCGGCAGCCCGCAGGTCAAAACGGACGGCACGTTTATCGAGGTCAGGGAGATGACCGAGGAGATGATCGGGTATACGATCTCCCGTTTCGGCGACGCGGCGCTTTTCGCCAAGCAGCGCGGGTTCGGCATGGTCATGGTGCACGGCGGCCACGGCTGGCTCGTCTCCCAGTTCATGTCGGACCGGACGAATCAGCGTAAGGACCGTTGGGGCGGGTCCCTCGAAAACCGCATGCGCTTTCCGCTTGCGATTATCGACGATATCCGCAGGAAGTGCGGGCGGGACTTTCCCATTGAGTTCCGCATGAGCGGCTCGGAGTGCAACAGCGAAGGGTATGACATCGACGAGGGCATCGAGCTGGCCAAAGCCCTCGACGGGAAGGTGGACCTGCTGCACGTCTCCGCGGGCAACCATGAGATCTTCGACGTTTTCTTTATCACGCACCCGTCCATGTTCCACGAGGACGGCTGCAACGTCAAATATGCCGCCGAGGTTAAAAAGCACGTCAAAACGCCTGTGGCAACCGTCGGCGCGCTGACGGACCCGGAGATGATGGAGGAGATCATCGCCTCCGGACAGGCCGACGTCGTCAATCTCGGGCGCCAGCTGCTGGCCGATCCCGACCTGCCGGTCAAGGCGCGCACGGGGCGCGACGACGAGATCAACCGGTGCATGCGCTGCTATTCCTGCTTTTCCGAGTGCGACAAGTCCTGCCATTTCCTGTGCGCCGTCAACCCCGTCATCGGCAACGAGTATGAGACGAAGTTCGATGTCCCGCCCAAAATCAAAAAGAAGGTGCTCGTGGCCGGCGGCGGCATCGCCGGCATGCAGGCGGCGCTGACGGCGGCAGAGCGCGGGCACACTGTCGTCCTATGCGAAAAGACGGGCGAGCTGGGCGGCATCCTGCTGTGCGAGGACAAGGTTCCGTTTAAAGAAAAGCTGGCTGCGTACATAGAGAAGCAAAAACGGATGATCGCTCGCTCGGACGTCGAGGTGCGGCTCAATACCGAGGTTACGCCCGCACTGGCGGAGCAGCTTGCGCCGGACGCGATCGTGGCCGCCGTGGGCGCCGCGCCGATCAAGCCCGCCATTCCCGGGATCGACCGCGGCAACGTTTTCGGTGCGGTGGATATTTACAGGCAGCCGGGCAGGGCCGGGAAAAACGTCGTCATACTCGGCGGCGGCCTTGTCGGCGTGGAACTCGGAGTATTCCTCTCCATGAACGGCAGCAAGGTCGCGATCCTCGAGATGCTGCCGGCTCTCAGCTACGGCGCGGCGGGCGTACACGGGGCGCTCTTGGACCTGAAGATCGCGGAATACGGCATAACCGTCGAGCTCGGAACGAAGGCGGTCGAGATCACGGACAAAGGCGTCATAGGCGTTCCCGCCGGCGGGACCGGGGAAGGTCCGGACGGACAGCGACGGCTCTTCGAGGCGGATACGGTCGTCTATGCCGTGGGGCTCAGGCCGGAATGGGACCTGGCGGACGCGCTGCGCGGGGGCGCAGGAGAGTTTTACCAGGTGGGCGACTGCCTCCTGCCGCGCAACATGCTCATGGCCAATCAGGAGGGCTACTGCGCCGCCAAAGATATCGGCCGTTATTAAGCCGGGCCCCGCGTCATAAGCATCGCTTTCGGCAAGAAAATACCATTACCGTATTGTGATTTTTGAGATATCCAGTATAATAAAGAAAGTTATTTGTAAAATTGATACCATTATATGACATACAGGAGGAACGGACCATGGAAGTTATCATTAACAAACACGGCGAGGGGAAGCTCGCGACGAAGACGTTTTTCAGCAGCGAATTCGGCTTCAACGTCGCCTCGGTCATCGTCATGGGCCAAAAGGAATGCGTTCTGATCGACTGCCAGTGGACGCTGGCCGACGCGCACAGGGTCATCGCGGAAATCATTGAGACCGGCCTCGACCTGAAGGCCATCTTTGCAACGCACAGCCATCCGGATCACTATTGGGGCATGGGTGTGATACAGCAGGCGTTCCCGAATGCCGCCTGCTATATGCTGCCGGAAGACCTCGCCCTCTACAACCACCAGTATCAGGGGAAGCTGGACGAGTGGGCGCCGGTCGTCGGGAAAAACAACCTCTGCCGCAAACAGGCCGAAAATATCATCCCCCTGACGACGGGCTTTATCGAGCTCGAAGGCGAGCGCATCGAGGTCTTCGACCATGTCATGGGCGACTACCGATGGAATTCCGCCGTCTGGATCCCCTCCATCAAGACGGTGTACGGCAG
>CAYMLM010000244.1:0-4646 GCA_964391385.1 uncultured Papillibacter sp. | reverse complement strand
GATAATGAGCGGTGACTGGAGTTCAGACGTGTGCTCTTCCGATCTCGCTGAAGACTTAAGACGATGAACGGTCTTCTCATCATAGACAAGCCGGCCGGCTGGACGTCGCACGACGTGGTCGCCAGGCTGCGGGGGATATTAAAGGAAAAGCGGATCGGCCACGGCGGCACGCTGGACCCGATGGCAACGGGCGTGCTGCCTGTTTTTATCGGGCGTGCCACGCGCGCCGTGCCGTTCTGCGAGTCGTTCGACAAGGAATATGTCGCCGGCCTGCGGCTCGGACTTGTGACGGACACGCAGGATACGACCGGGCGCGTGCTCGCGGAGTCCGAGGTTTCCGTTTCGCGTACCGAGGTCGAAAACGTCGTGCGGGGCTTTCTCGGGGAGCAGGCGCAGCTCCCGCCGATGTACTCGGCCGTAAAGGTCGGCGGCAGGCGGCTGTATGAGCTAGCGCGGCGCGGCGTCGAGGCCGACAGGAAACCCCGGACGATCACGGTTTATGAGCTCGAGATCCTCAGTCAATCCGGCAGCGACTGGCTGCTGCGACTATGCTGCTCAAAGGGAACGTATGTCCGCACAATCTGCCACGACATCGGGCGCAGGCTGGGCTGCGGCGGGGCCATGTGCTCGCTCAGGCGCACCCGGGCGGGCAGCTTTACGCTGGATGGGGCCGTGTCCCTGGACGACGTCGAGGCGGCCGCCCGGGCCGGACGGGCCGGGGATGTGCTCAGACCGGTCGACGCCCTTTTTGCCGGTTACCCGTCGATCCGCATCGACGAGCGGCAAAAATCAAAGTGCTTAAACGGAAACGCTTTCCCGGTCGCGGCCGGGGACGGCCTTTACAGAGTCTACGACGGGGACGGCCGTTTCCTCATGCTCGGCCGTGTCGAAGGCGACAGGATGTACACGGTCAAAAGCTTCTTCGACGTCTGAGCGACAGGCGTTAAATTCTGCGGCCGGGCGGCCCGCAGAGCGAAAGGATTTTGTATGACATATAAAAAACGTGTGATTGCCCTGGGTTTTTTCGACGGCGTACACATCGGGCATTCGGCGCTTATGGAAAGGGTACTTAAAATAGCCCGGGAGAAGGACCTGATGCCCTCCGTCATCACATTCGACGCGCATCCGACGAGTATGGTCACCGGGTGTCCGGTCCCGCTGATCAACTCCTGCGAGGACAGAGCGGGGCTGATCCACCGCATATTCGGGATCAAAAACGTCATCATCCTCCATTTCGACAAGCAGCTCATGCACATGCCGTGGACGGAGTTTGTGGAGCGCCTGTCCGGCGAATTCGACGCGGCGCACCTCGTGGCCGGCCACGACTTCCGCTTCGGTCACAACGGGGAGGGCAACGCCGAAAGGCTCAGGGAAAAAAGCCGGGAGCTCGGACTTGACTGCGATATTATCCCGGCCGTCCGATACAAGGGGATCGTGAGCAGTTCCACCCTTATCCGAAAGCTGATTGCCGAGGGGGATATGCAGCAGGCCAACGAGTTTCTGGGTCATCCGCACGTCCTGACCGATATCGTACACTATGGATACCGCCTCGGGCGCACGCTCGGCACGCCGACGATCAACATGTGCTTTTCCGAGGGCGTTTTAATCCCCGCCCACGGCGTATACGCCACGCGCGTTTTTCTGGACGACGGCAGCGAGCACGCGGGCGTCACGAATATCGGCGTCCGGCCTACGGTCAACCACACCGACACGGTCACGGCGGAGACGTTTATCCTCGATTATTCCGGCAACCTTTACGGTAAAAGGGTGCGCCTGGAGTTTTACAAGCGGCTGCGCCCCGAAATTCGCTTCGGCGGCGTGGAAGAGCTGAAGGCGCAGATCCTGAAGGACGCCGACGCCGCGCGCGGTTATTTTGACAGCATATGAAAAACGCCCCTGTTTCGCCTGAGCGTCACAGGGGCGTTTTGCGCTGTTGGGGAAGGCCGGCGGGTCCGGTTAAGGACTGTCCGGTTTTGTCATGCTGATTTCGGCGATGAGCTTCGTAATCTGCTTGAAGACATACTCCTTGTTCTTGCAGATATACGGCGTTGAATTCCAAAGCTCCTCGAAATATTGGTATAAAGCCGTCACAACCGTCAGTTCCTTGGTGACGAGCACCTTCGGCTGGTCGCACTGCGCGCAGGAAAACTGGACCCTCATGCTCTCCTTGGCGATGATCTCCGTGTCGCCGAGGCGCCGGAGCAGATTTGTCGAAGCAAGGCACAGCTTGAAGCTGTCGGTGCTTACGATGATCCTGAGCGCCGCGTCCAGCAGCTTCAGAAAGCCGGCGTGGCTGATGCGGATGTCTTTCCCGCACGAAAACGACATTTCGCCGAGGTGGATGCTGTCGCGCCCCAGCCAGTCTCTGAGCCGTTCGAGGTCTATGAAATAGCAGTGCGTGGATTTGGCGCCAAGTTCTCCGATCAGGTTGATCTTTTCCAGGTCCTGCTCGAGCTCCTCGCCCGAGATACCGTTTTCGGCCAGGATCTCGCGGAGCATCCGTTCCGGCAGATGGCAGATCGGGAACGACAGGCTCCAGTGATACTCGTTGTTATCCTTCTCCAGGGCCGCGACCAGGCTGTTGATATACGCGTCCTTTGTCTCATAGCTAAACTGCTCGAAAATGCGCGTGCTTTCGTCAAAATGGCACTGAAGCATCACTTCAATGTCCTTGACAAGCTGCGGCTCGTGCGTAATATACGTGTTCAGCTCGCGCGTCGACTGCCTGGTTGTCCAGTTGTGCAGCGCAAGCTGATCCTTGACAAGAAAATACGTGGAAATCAGCTGTTCGTCCTTTTCCCTGGGAATAATGTAGGCCGTCGTCCTGCCGGTCACATGCATCGGCGCCCAGGTGAGCATGGAGACGGCCAGGCTGTCATAGGTGCTGCTGAGCGGGTGTATGATCTTGATCCTGTTGTCTTCACTGAGGATCGTCCTCAGGCGCATGAACCACTCATTCAGGAAATCGCTGCTTTCATAAAACCATTTCAAATTCTCGGTCGAATAAAACCACAGCTCGATGCCCGGCGACAGATGCTGCGCGTATTTAAGCAGAAACTGAACGGCCTGGCGTCTCCCGGCGGCTCCCGACAGCTTGTACGTCGTCAGAAGCGACGTGTACCGGAGATTTTTTATTTCCTCGAAATAATCGCGTTCCTTATCGGGATGCTCCTGGACACTTGTCAGCCAGTCCTTGAGGAAAAGGGCAATTTCGCTTTCCGTGCTCTTGAAGATGTTGACGTACTCCTGCGCGAGCATCAGGCGGATCTTCGCGAGCTGGTTGTTGCGGTCGAGCGCCATGACGTGCTTTATAATCTGATTGGTGTAAAGGGAATTCGGCTTCAGATGCCGTTTTCCGCTTCGCCATTTGCTGACAAGCGAGCTGTCAATGTGCAGAAGGCTTGACAAGTCCTTGCCGGTAATCGCAAAACTTTCCATCAGGATACTCAGCCTGCTCTCCAAATCGATCACCTTCGCTTACGTATTGTTGATAATAGGCTTATTATTATAGCACAAATACAAAGCCGTGTCGACAGGCGTTTTTTCAGGCAGAACAGGGGCCGGTTCATTTCGAACCGGCCCCTGTTGTTTTTGCTTTTCGCTTATGCTTTTATCGCTTTGGGCGCCCGGACTTTTGCGTTTCTGCGCGTTGACACATAGTCAAATGTCAGGGCAACCAGCAGCAGTACGCCCGAGGCGACGTCCTGCCAGTACGGGTTGACGCCCATGACCGTCAAGCCGTTATTGAAGCTGTTCATAATGAGCAGACCAATAAAGCATCCGAGCATGCCGCCGGAACCGCCGCCGAAGGAGATACCGCCGAGGATAACCGCCGTGATGGCCGTAAACGTGTAGTCGTTCGTCCCATTGACGTTGCCTGATTTCAGCCGCCCATCGAGCAGAATGCCGGCCAGGGCGCCGAGAAAACCGCTGTTTGCGAACAGGATATAGGATATCTTTTTGGGATTGATGCCGGCCAAGCGGGCCGCGTTCCGGTTGCCGCCGCTGAGATAGATGCTGCGGCCGAATTTTGTCTTGGCCAATATGATACCGTATATCAATATGGCCACGAGCGATATGAGGATGGCGACCGGTATGAGATTGAAGAATTTGTGCGTGCCGACGAACAGGATGACGGGATCCTTGATCGGTACCGTTTTGCCGTTGGCGATCACGTACGTGAGGCCCTTGGCAACGAAGGAACCGGTGGCCAGCGTCGCTATGAAGCTCTGGAATCCCAGCTCGTTGACTAAAAACGCGTTGAGCAGGCCGAAGGCGATGCCCAGAACGAAGCACATGATGAGAATGATAAACCAGGGCATCCCCGTGCTGTCAAGCATGACGGCCAGAAAAACGCCGCACGTGGTGCCGACGTAACCGGGCGACAGGTCAATGTCGCCGGAAATGATCAGCATGCCTTCCGCAATCGCAAGCAGCGTATACAGCACCATCGCGTTGAGGATGTTGCGGATGTTAATGATGCTGATGTACGAGCCTTTCGACGCGATCGTAAAAAATCCCAGGATGATGACGACCAGTATGAGAAGCGTGAACAGTTTCGACGCTAAAAACTTCCTTGCCTTAGATGTTCTTTCCATGGCTTCCTCCCTTATACATGCATAGCGAGTTCTAAAACGCGCTCTTCG
>CAYMLM010000243.1:2322-4672 GCA_964391385.1 uncultured Papillibacter sp. | reverse complement strand
TTGCCGGCAGGTGTTTTCTTGTTTCAGCAGTCTGAACGGAAATCGCCGTTTAAGAGATCGGGCCGGCGGATATTGCTTCCGCCGGCTTCGCGCGGTATAATGAGCCTCAAGCATCACAGGTAAAAACAGGTTACGCCATCGTCTTTGCCGCAAGGCGCGCGGGACGGCGGCGCGGAATTAATACGGACAAGACGGGAGATCAAAGCGATGGATAAAGTCGTATTGGGTAAAACGGAACTGGAAGTCAACAAAAACGGATTCGGCGTACTGCCCATCCAGCGTGTCGCCAAAGCGGAAGCCGTCCATATACTGCAAAAGGCGTTTTACCACGGCGTCGATTACTACGACACCGCCAGGAGCTATACCGACAGCGAGGAGAAAGTCGGCGCCGCGTTTTCCTGCGTCAGGGACAAGCTCATTATCAGCACGAAAACGGCGGCTGTCCGCGCGGAGGACTTTTGGAAGGACCTGGAGCAGAGCCTGCGCAATCTTCAGACGGACTATATTGATATCTACCAGTTCCATAATCCGGATTTCTGTCCGAAGCCGGGCGACTCGTCCGGGCTGTACGACGCCATGCTCGAGGCGCGGGCGCAGGGAAAGATCCGGTTTATCGGCATCACGAACCACCGGCTCTCCGTCGCCGCCGAGGCGGCGGACTCAGGGCTGTACGATACGCTCCAGTTCCCTTTCAGCTATCTGTCCACCGACGCCGAAATGAAAATCGTAAAGACCTGCCGGGAGCGTAATATCGGCTTTATCGCCATGAAAGCGCTCTCGGGCGGACTTATTACGGATTCGGCCACGGCCTACGCGTATCTGGCGCAGTTCGACAGCGTCGAGCCGATCTGGGGCATCCAGCGGGAACGGGAGCTGGACGAATTCCTGTCCTACCAGGACAGGCCGCCGGTGCTGACAGAAGAGATGAAGCGGCGGATAGACCGCGACAAAAAGGAGCTGGCCGGCGATTTTTGCCGCGGCTGCGGCTATTGCATGCCCTGCCCCGCGGAAATACTTATCAACAACTGCGCGAGAATGAGCCAGCTGCTCCGGCGCGCGCCGCAGGCTGTGTTTTTGTCGGAGGACTGGCAGAAGGAAATGAAGAAGATCGAAAACTGCCTCCACTGCAACGCGTGCATGAGCAAATGCCCGTACGGTCTCAACACGCCGGAGCTGCTTGCAAGAAACTACGAGGATTACAAAACATTCATCAAAGGATAAGGGAGAATCATGGGAAAGCAATTGATCGAGCAGATGAGCAGAGAGGATTTACTGAAACTTGTGGAAATCTATGCCAAGAACTGGCTGGCGATGGACGGCGTCTGGTTCCAGTCCGTGGAGCAGAAGTTCGGCATGGACGAGGCCATTGAGCACGATGAAAACGTGTGGCGGAGCTTCACGGTCATCGAAGCAAACAGGATCAAGCAGCTGCTGAACCTGCCGGAGCAGGCCGGGATCGACGGCCTCAGGCGGGCGCTGGCGTTCCGCATGTACGCTATGATCAACGAGGATGAAACCATCGTAGAGGACAACGCGCTCATTTTCAGGACGCTTGACTGCCGCGTACAAAACGCGCGCAAACGAAAAGGGATGGAATTTCACCCCTGCAAATCCGTGGGGATCATCGAATACGGGGATTTCGCAAAAACAATCGACAGCCGGTTTGAGTGCCAGGCGCTCAGCTGTTACCCCGACGTGACGGATGAAACGTGCAACTGCGCATGGAAATTTACACTGAAGGACGGCTGACCGGGAAAGCCGTGCGATAAACGGCGCCATTGAGGCAGGCCTTTCAACAAATCGCCAAAGCGGATAAATTCCCGATCAGGATATTCAGGAGTAATATGCACAGCAACGGCAATTCCCCCAATAACAAACCGGAGGGCGATGGTATGTCGGCTTTTCAGAGGATCAGGAGCGGTATAGAAGGATTGGACAAAATTGTCGACCACATCCGTCTGGGGGACAACGTCGTGGTCCAGGTCTCAAAGCTGGAGGACTTTGAAAAAATCGCCGCGCCGTATGTCAGGCAGGCCATTGAAGACAATCGGGACGTCTACTATATACGGTTTTCCGATCACGCCGCTTTTTTCGAGGAGCAGGAGGGGCTGAAAATCATCTCCCTGAACGCTCAGGCGGGGTTTGAAAAGTTTACGGTCGACGTTCACCGCGTCATAGAAAAAGCGGGCCTTGACGCCTTTTATGTGTTCGACTGCCTTTCGGACCTGCAGACCGTCTGGTTCACGGACCTCATGATGGGCAACTTCTTCAGGGTTACGTGTCCCTACCTGTTCGAACTGAACACGGTCGCGTATTTCCCCGTCCTGCGGGGGCATCACGATTTTTCAAC
>CAYMLM010000243.1:0-2312 GCA_964391385.1 uncultured Papillibacter sp. | reverse complement strand
GCGAAGATCCAGGAAACGACCCAGATCTTTATCAACGTTTACTCCGACGACAAAAACACGTTCATCCACCCGCTCAAGGTGTGGAACCGCTATCTCCCGGACATGTTCCTGCCACACCGGCTCGGCGAGGATTTCCAGTCCGAGGTCCTGTCGAGCAGCGTTGACATGACCGAGTATTACCGGCTTCTAAACAGCGAGCAGAAAGAACACGCCGAACAGAGCGTGGACAGTTACGACCGTTTCTTCCGCTCGGCGAAGGAGGAATATTACGGCGGCAAGATCTCACGGCGGACGCTGAATAAAATCAGCCGGAGCCTGATGACGCATGACAAAAAGATGGCCGGCATGATCAGCAGGGAGTTCAGCCCCGAGGATTACTTTTTCATCAAGGACAGGGTGATCGGGACGGGAACGATCGGAGGCAAAGCCTGCGGCATGCTCCTGGCGAGGAAAATGATCGACAACCACCTGCCGCAGTACGCGCCGCAAATCGAGCTTCAGGATTCCTTTTATATCGCGACCGACGTGTTTTACAGCTATATCGTTGAGAATAACCTCTGGCATATCCGCACGCAGCGCCGGGATGAAAATAGCCGCGCCGACCAGGCCTGGGGCATCCTGCACGGCAGCTTCTCCGAAAACATCCGCGCTCAGTTCCGCAGGATGCTCGACTATTTCGGCCAGACGCCGATCATTGTGCGTTCGAGCAGTTTTCTGGAGGACGGGTTCGGCAACGCCTTCGCGGGGAAATACGAATCGTACTTCCTCGTCAACGCCTGCGGACCGGAGGAACGGCTGGCAAATTTTGAAGCGGCCGTCAAACGCGTCTACGCCAGCACCCTCGATAAATCCGCTCTGGAGTACCGCGCGCGGCGCGGACTGGACCGGCTGGACGAACAGATGGCCATACTGGTTCAGCGGGTCAGCGGCATGAAGTTTGACGACTACTATATGCCCTGCGTGGCCGGGGTCGGGTTTTCACAGAGCATATACAGGTGGAGCGACGAGCTGAGCGCCGACGCGGGCTTTCTCAGGCTGGTCGCGGGACTGGGGACGAAAGCCGTCGACCGGACCGGGATGGATTATCCGAGGCTCGTCAATCTCGACAGGCCGGACATTACGACCCTGACGACGGCGGAGGAAAAGCACCGTTTTTCACAGCGAAGAATGGATGTCATCGAATATACGAAAAATATGGTCTCGGAAATCGCGGCGACGGACCTGCTGGCCAAGCTTCCGAAATGGTACGTCAGTCTGATTGCCGAACACGACTATGACAGCGAGCGGGAGTTCAGGGAACGCGGCCAGCTGCGCGACGTCCTTTTCGTGTCTTGCCAGCAAATCACTAAAAATGAAAAGCTCATGAGCATGCTGCGGGACATCCTGAGCATGCTTCAGAAGCATTACGGAAGCCCCGTCGATATTGAATACACGATAAATTTTCGTGAAGACGGCGCCTTTGTCGTCAATATCCTGCAGTGCCGGCCGATGTCCGTATGGCAGGCGGCCACCATCCTGAAAGTACCCGAAATCCCCCGGAAGGATACGCTGTTTCAGGTCAGCCGCACGTTCATGGGCAACAACGCGCGGCTTCCGATCGACGTGATCGTCTTTATCAGCGCGGATGCATACCACAAGCTCCCTTACAAGGAAAAAGGAAGCATCGCGGGAATTGTCTCGGCTGTCAACAAACACTACAGGGGAAGCGACCGGAACCTGCTCCTCCTGAGTCCCGGCAGGCTCGGCACCTCCTCCCCGGAGCTCGGCGTTCCCGTCGCGTTTGCAGACATCTCCAACTTTAAGGTCCTGTGCGAATACGCGTCCCCGGAAATCGGTTTCCTCCCGGAGCTGTCCTACGGCAGCCACATGTTCCAGGACATTGTCGAGGCCGAGATGTTCTACGTCGCCCTGATGGGGCTCGATAATACGGGTAACGAAATTTTCAATTCCGGATTCTTTGACGGAATTGAATCGATCCTTCCGGCAATACTGGAAGGCGCCCCGAAATACGATCAGATCGTCAAAGTATACGACCTGCGGGGCAGCGACAAAATCACGCTGTATGCGGATTTCAAAGAAAAACAGGCGGTGTGCGGCCGGGAGCCCGAACGAACGGAGAAGGAGCCGGGGCCAAAAAGCGTCATACAGCCGATTGAGATTTAAGGTCAGTTAAGGTTGCTGGAATATTCAGATAAAATAAACGCGCCGCTTCACTGACAAGCGGCGCGTCAAGGAGTAGACAAAGTGCTAATTCGGTTCAAAGCCTCGCAGAGTTTCCGTCGCGCACGACGGAAATAAGATTAAATCCGTCA
>CAYMLM010000242.1:0-4707 GCA_964391385.1 uncultured Papillibacter sp. | reverse complement strand
TATGAAATGGGCAATCATTATTTTCAAGTTTGCTTTCTGTTCGACGCTGTCCGCGGCTGGGGGATATCTGAATATAAGTATGAAAATAACAGTTTGATGATTTAGTGCACTGCCTCGACGAACGTTTTGGAGGTTACTGCAATGAATAAAGGCATGCAATTGATTGCAATGAGTTTATTCTTAGCGACGATTGTGTTTTTCAGCACAGGTTGTTCAGGAAAAGCATATTATCCAGAGAAAATCATGGATTCGTAGGGGCTTAGCCCCTGCTCTTTGGGCGGAACGCTAACCGCGGGAGGCGGGGCGGAAACAGGACAGGCTGGCAGGTTAAAAAACGGTGAAGCTGGCCGACTGATTCGTTATAGGAACAGGCGGACTAAGGCGCCGCGCTGCTTGGCCTAATGTTACAGGCATCGCTGTCATTTGCGGTGCTTTTTTTGCGCTTTTATCGAATAATTAAGTTTGTGGTCGAACATGCCGATACATTATGATATAATGTATTTATGCCAGTCCATTTGCCGTATGCACTCAGCGCCGGAACGAAAATAACAATGGGAGGGCTTTTGCCGCATGACGGTTTGCGACCACGGACAACAAGATCTCTGGAACACGCTGATCGGCAGGGATGACGATATCTATTATCATTGGGCCTATTCCGACGCCTTTTATCAGGTCGGCAGCGGCCTCCCGACGCTTTTTTACCTGAGCGACGGCCGCACGCGGATCTATACCGTATTGATGATGCGGGAGCTCTGGACGCTCGAGCCGTTTGAGGAATTCGTCGGTTATTATGACGTCGCCACGCCCTACGGCTACGGCGGCATTGTCCTGAAAGGGCCGTGGAACGAAAAGCTGCTGGACCAGTTTTTCGATGAAATGACCGCCTATTTCAAGGAGCGTCGGGTCGTCGCGGAATTTTCAAGGCTCGACCCCGTCAGCGGCAATGTCGGCTTGTACGCAGGCCGGCCGTATGACTGCGCGGACTTCACAAAAACGATCCGCATGTACCTCGATACGCCTGAACAGGTTTTCGGCGACATGAAGAGCACATCCAGGAACCGAATCCGTAAGGCGCTTGAGAACCAGGTCAACGTAACGATGGGATACAACCAATCGTATTATGACATATTCCGCGGAATCTACGACGAAACCATGGCGCGCCGGAATGCGCGGGCATATTACTACTTCAGCGACGCGTTCTACGGCAGTATGCTGGAAGGCCTGAAAGATAAAGCAAAAATCTACATTGCCTGGTACCAGGAGCTGCCGGTGTCGGCCTTTCTGGTCCTGTATTCCGCCGGCAACGCCACGTATCATCTCGGCGGCAGCGCCAGCGAATATATGACGCTCGGCGCCAACAACCTCCTGATCTTTGAAGCGGCCAAGGACCTCATGACCATGGGGATCCGGACGCTCCTGCTGGGCGGCGGGTACGGCGGCGCGGAGGACTCGCTGCTTCAGTTTAAACGGACTCTGGCGCCGTCCGGTGTGATCGACTGCCACATGGCCAAGCGAATCTACGACGAGAAAATTTACGACGCGCTGGTTGAAAAAAAGAAAAGCCTACGCCCGGAAGCCCCTCAGAACAACTCGTACTTCCCCGCTTACCGCGGCTGAAGCGCGTTCCGGAGCAACCGGACTCAGCCGCTTCGCCTGGCTTTGTTACCTTTGCGCATTCATTACATGCGGCTATACAAAAAGCGCTTTGCGGACAAAGCGCTTTTTGCGTTAATGGCGTTCGTAAAATGACGATAAACATTTTATAGGGGATGTATAAATACACAAAAGGATGGAATATGAGAAAGCCGCTGATCAACACATTGAAGCTTCTGCTTATTATCAGCTGTACAACGGCTGTTTTAGCCCTGCCCGCTTACTTCATTTATATGAACATAAAAGGCATCATCGTCGACGAGCTTGGGAGAAGCGCGATCAGCATTGCCGCAACGATTTCCGAATTTGCCGAATTTAACTTTGAAAAATACCAAAGTATTCCCGGCAGCAGCTTTACAAATCCGGTCGTGCCGGCAGCACCGGACGGGAATGCTGAACGCGAAGCGTTCGAGGATCAGCTGACAGGTATTTTCGCGGACTTGATGCAGGCGACAGGCGCGCAGTCAATTTACATTGAAAAAAGATTGTCCGACGAGAACAAGGCCTTTCTTTTTTACGAGGGCTATCCGAACAAATCCAGGCACCTGTCAAGCAGCAAGCTGACTCAGGACGAGCTGATCGCGTTTAACGACGGGATAACGATTCCAAGCAGCGTTTTAAACGACGAAACGGTCGGCCAGTATATAGCCGGTTACGCGCCCATAAAAAGCCCGTTCGACAATAAAGTCGTTGGGATTGTCGTCGTTGAGTTTTCTCTGAACCATGTTCAGAAGATCGTCGCCGGCCTTCAGCAGATTCTTATTTTCAGTTTCGGCGTCATCATCGCGCTGACAGCCGCCGTCGTCTCCCTGCTGCTGAAAAGCCGCCGGAAATATTACGAAAAAGACTGTCTGACACAGCTGTGCAATAAAAACTACTTTGAAAAACGGCTGAAAATGCAGGTACTGCTGTCCAAGGAAACGTGCAAACCCCTGTCTCTCATCATGATCGATATCGATTACTTCAAAGCCATCAACGACCATTTCGGGCACCCGGCCGGAGACAGCGTACTTAAATCCGTTTCCGAAACGATTCGTGCTCAGACACGTGACAGCGATCTGTGCGCCCGCTTCGGCGGCGATGAATTTGTCGTCCTGCTGAGCAATACGGATGCCGCGCAGGCTCACGCCATAGCGGAACGAATCCGTCAGAAAACCGCGCTGTTCGACCATCTGCTTGAATATACAGTCGAGCATTCCGGCGATTATGCCGTCGAGCATCCGAGGCTTTTCGTCACGCTGAGCGTCGGCGTGGCTCAGCTGGAGGAGAATATGACACCGGAGGGTCTCCTGGAGGCCGCCGATCAGGCCATGTACATCTCGAAGAACACAGGCAAAAACAAGGTTACAGTCTATCAGCCCGATGCGCGGCCGTATTTTCCCTGTCTGCAGCGTGTGGGATCATAAAAGCAGGTAAAACCCTGAAGCCGGGTGCGTCCGCACCCGGCTTTAAAGTATGCCGTCTCAATACCCGCGCTTTCACACTGTCTACGGGTAATAATTGATCACGATATACTCCGCGCCGCCCTCGCCGCTGTTGATATACGCATGGCGCCCCGTAGCATCGAAAGAAACCGCGTCGCCTTCGGCGAGGACGTACCGGGAATCGCCGATCTCTACCGTCAGCTCGCCCTTTGAAACAAGGATGTACTCCTCGGACCGCTCGCTGTGGCCGATTGATTCGTGTACGCCGCCGGCGTCAAGCTCGGATTTGAACAGCTCGAAGTTCCGGGTCGGCGAGGCGGCGAAATAACAAGCGATCCTGTGAAACGTCTCGTCGGTGTTGAGCTCGGCGCAGGACGACCGACGCACAACCACCGTTAAGTCCTTCGCCTTGTCGATCAGCCGCGTATAGGGCACGTTGAGCCCTTTGGCGATCTTCCAGATCGTGTTGATCGTCGGATTCGTCTCGCCTTTTTCGATCTGCGACAGCATCACCTTGCTGACCCCGGAGAGCTCCGCGAGCCGCCCGAGACTCAGGGCCCGCTCCGTGCGAAGCTTTTTCAGGTTTTCCGCGATGACCTCATTGAGCTTCATATGGATCACATCCGGCCTTGACAAATATAACGTACATAATTAAAATATATTTTACACACAATTTCAAAATTTGTCCAGCGCAATTTATACCGGACGCGGCGCGTATCCGAGCCGAAACGCCGCGGCCGTCAAAGGAGCGTCCATGAAAGCAAAAGCGCTCAAAGCGGCCTTTCCTTATACGCTGCCGATCCTTATGGGCTTTCTTTTTCTGGGGATCGCCTACGGCGTTTACATGGGCAGCAAAGGCTTTTCATTCGTCTACCCCATGCTGATGAGCCTGACAATTTTGGCCGGCTCGATGGAGTTTGTCGCCGTCAATCTCCTGATACGCGCGTTCGACCCCGTCACCGTTTTCCTGCTGACGCTCATGGTCAACGCCCGGCATCTGTTTTACGGGATTTCCCTGCTTGAAACGTACAAGAACACCGGAAAAAAGAAGTGCTATCTGATCTTCGGCATGTGCGACGAGTCGTTTTCGATCAACGCGAGCGTCAAGCCACCCGACGGCGTCGACAAAGGCTGGTTCATGTTTTTTGTCACGGCGCTCAATCACGCGTACTGGTTTATCGGCTCAACCCTGGGCGGGATACTGGGCAGTCTCGTGAGCTTTGAATTCAAGGGGCTGGACTTCGTCCTGACGGCGCTCTTCGTCGTCATCTTCCTGGAGCACTGGCTGAAAACAAAGCAGCATCTGCCGGCGCTTATCGGCCTGACGGCGTCTGTCCTGAGTCTTGCTGTGTTCGGCCCGGATGGCTTTATCGTCCCGGCAATGCTCCTGATCGTCGTCAGCCTGTCGGCGCTTAAAAGGAAACTTTACAAGGAGGAGACCGCCGTATGACGACGGGCCAGAGCGTACTGACCATCGCCGTGATTGTGCTCGGCACCGTGACAACACGGTTTGTGCCGTTTATTCTGTTTCCCGCAAAGAGGACGCCGCCGCGCATTATTCGGTACCTCGGGCAAGTCCTGCCGTACGCCGTCATCGGGATGCTTGTTGTTTACAGCCTGAAAGACGTAC
>CAYMLM010000241.1:0-4711 GCA_964391385.1 uncultured Papillibacter sp. | reverse complement strand
GTCGGGAACAGCAGCACGTCCCGAATGGAGGCGTTGTTCGTGAGCATCATGACGCATCGGTCGATGCCGATGCCCAGCCCGCCGGTGGGCGGCATGCCGTATTCCAGCGCGTTGATATAGTCGTCGTCCATCATGCCGGCCTCAGGGTCGCCGGCTTTTCGCAGCTCGGCCTGACGCAAAAAGCGCTGCTTCTGGTCGATGGGGTCGTTGAGCTCGGAAAAGGCGTTGCCCATCTCGTTGCGGCAGATGAACAGCTCGAAGCGTTCGGTCAGCCTCGGGTCGTCGGCCCGGCGTTTGGCCAGCGGCGACACCTCGACAGGGTGGTCCGTGATGAAAACCGGCTGGATGAGCTTGTCCTCGACGCGCTGGTCGAAGCATTCGTACAAGAGCTCTCCCCAGGACGGTTCCTTGCCCTCCGGCATCTTCACGCCGATTGAGGCGGCGGCCCGGGCGGCGTCCCCGGCCGCGGCAAACGACATGAAATCGATTCCCGTATACTGCCGGACGGCTTCGGCCATCGTCAGTCTCCGCCAGCCCGGCGTCAGGTCGATTTCCTCGCCCTGCCAGCTCGCCGTGTACGTGCCGAGAAGCTCCAGGGCCGCGCCCGACAAAAGCGCCTCGAACAGGTCCATCATATCGTTGTAATCGGCATACGCCTGATACAGCTCGACCATCGTGAATTCCGGATTGTGCTTGGTGTCCATGCCCTCGTTCCGGAAAATCCGCCCGATCTCGTAAACGCGCTCGATACCGCCGACGATGAGCCGCTTCAGGTGCAGCTCAAGCGCGATGCGCATATACATGTCAAGGTCCAGCGTGTTGTGGTGCGTGATGAACGGGCGCGCCGTCGCGCCGCCGGAAATGGTGCTCAGGACCGGCGTCTCGACCTCCATATAGCCGCGCGCGTCGAGAAAAGCGCGGACATACCGGATAAAACGGCTGCGAAGCTCGAATACGCGGCGCGTTTCGGGATTCACGATGAGGTCGACGTATCTCTGGCGGTATTTGAGTTCCGTGCTTGTCAGTCCGTGAAATTTCTCCGGCAGCGGGCGCAGGGACTTGGCCAGCAGCGTCAGGCGCTGACAGTGGACCGATATCTCACCCATTTTTGTTTTGAAAACGAAGCCGGTGACGCCGATAATATCGCCGATGTCGCCCTTTTTAAAATCGGCGAAGGCGTCCTCTCCGACGTCGTTTAACCGGATATACAGCTGAATCCTGCCTTTATCGTCGTCGATATCGGCAAAGATCGCCTTTCCCATGCCGCGGCGCGCCATGACGCGGCCCGCAAGGGATACGGTTTCGTTCTCCATGGTTTCAAAATTGTTCTTGACGTCGGCCGAATAGGCCGTCCGGCCGAATTTCGTGACGGTAAAGGGGTCGCGCCCCTCTTCCTGCAGCTTCTTCAGCTTGTCGAGCCTGATCTGCAGCAGCTCCGAGAGCTCCTGCTCCGTATCCTGCCGCGATAAAATGCTGTCCTCCGCCATGTTAACCTCCCATGCGCGCCGCGTACAAACAGTCGTAAAAATTCCCCCGACCGGGAGGTCCTTGTCTCCCGGTCCGCTTCCCGCCGCAGACGGGGCTGCAACCGGAGTACTGTTTTAGTATAACGCTTTTATACGAAAAACTGTCATTTGCCGATCTTAAGTATTTCAAAACGCAGACGGCCGGCCGGCGCCTCGATTTCGACAATGTCGCCGACCTTATGATCCAAAAGCCCTTTCCCCAGGGGCGAATCGTCCGATATCTTCATCAGGCTCGGGTCGGCTTCCTGCGAACCGACGACCTGATACGTCTCTTCCGCGTCAAACTCGCAGTCCTTGACCGTGACAATGCTGCCGATGCCCACTTTGTCGGTTTCTTCCGTCTTTGTGATGATTTCGGCGTTTTCAATGAGCTTTTTGAGCTCGGCGATCTTCGAATACAGCTTGCCCTGTTCCGTCTTGGCCTCGTCGTATTCGCTGTTTTCAGAAAGATCGCCGAAAGAGCGGGCCTCCTTGATCAGTTCGGCCACCTCTTTCTCTCTGACGGTAACAAGATACTGGAGCTCTTCTTTCAGCTCTCCCAGGCGTTCCTCGCTCATTTTGAATCTTGTTTCCTTTGCCATAGCCACCATCCTTTCTGTTTCAGACCGGTTTGGTTTTGCGTTTTACCACCGGGATTTAGGAAAAAAAATATTAAAAAAAGACCGTGCCGGAAAACCGACACTTGCTAAAGATATTTCTTCACGTTGTCCGAACGGCCGAAAGGCAATCCTATTTGTATATTACTGCCGTATTTAAGCATTAATTATAGTAAATACTTGTCATTTTGTCAAGTCATTTCGTGTCGCAATGTGCGGCGGGCTCACCAATTCATAGGAGCTGAGCCGTACCGCCTCCCGGTCGAGCGACAGGCTTGCCAGGGCTGCCGACACAAGCGGCGCGGGAGCGAAGCCTTCGGGAATCCGGCCGGCCGTCCCGCCGGCCAGCTCGATCTGAACGCCTCGGACGGCGGCGCGGTACGTCACGCCGTCAAGCGCCCCGGGACCCGTCGGGATCGCGACGGTTTTTTCCGACAGAGCAATCTCAGCGCTCGGCGCGCTGAAAAAAACAGCCGCGTCCGCATCTTTCAGGTATCCCGCCGGCGGATTGGCGACGACGGAAATACCAAGCTGCCTGCCGAGCGCCCGGCACGTATCCGCGCCGGACCCGGATACCAGCATGACGGTTCGAAACGATTGGCACAGCTCGAGCAGTGTCCTCATGGCGCCGGAGGTCAGGCAATCCGTGAATAAAACGGCGCTTCGTCTGCTGCGTGCCGCCTTCCCGGCGATTGCCCCGGCCAGCGTCTCCATCAGAGTCCGCTCGTCCGCTTCCATAAAACCTTCCCCCAAGACGAGGCCCCGATACGGGAAGTTTTCGGAAAACAGCACGGTGGCCGCGCGATGCCGGCGCATGAGACCGGCGGCTGTCCCGATCCTGTTTAAGACCGCCTGGGAGTGCGTGCGGCCGGGCTGTTCTTCAAACTGCTCAATTGTGATGTGGACGGCGCGCATGCCTAAAACGGCGACAAGCCGGCATCTGACGCCCTCGTCTTTTTTTCGCCCGCGGCGCGTTTTTGACGTCTCCCGCGCAGCCGGCGCACTCTCAGCGTCCATCAGACAAATCATAGCTTCTTATCCCAACAGGCTTTCCCGACGGCCGGGGCGACTGCGTCCCGTTTATTATATGAGCCGGGGCGTCCGATATGACTGTCCGGCCGCCCCGTCAGCCGGCGGCGTCCAACAGGCCGATGGCCTTTTGAAGCTGCGAATCGTCGGCATGGTCCAGCGTCCCTGTATACAGCCGCGCCGTATCCTCATCGGACATATCGATGACGATGTCGGGCTCGAGCCCGCCCTGCTCCGTGAGGCTGACGCGGTCCGGCGTGAGGTATTCGCCGCTCGATATATGCAGCGCGCCGCCGTCCGGCAGCTCGAGCGTGATCTGGGAACGGCTTTTGCCGGTCGTCGGCTGGCCGACGACCGTGGCGTAGTCGTACTCCTGCAGAACGGCGGCAAAGTATTCCGCGGCCGAAAACGAATAGCCGTTGACAAGTACGACGGCGGGCATTTCAAGCTCTATATCGTCGGAATACGAAACATCCTGGGTCCCGTTTTCATCCACGGCCACGAAGATCTCGCAGTCCGGCAGCAGCCGGTCCAGGATCTGCTTCAGCTCCGACACGCGGCCGCCCCTGTTGTTGCGAAGGTCGTAGATAAACGAGAGGGCGCCGTCTTTTATCAGCGCGTCGAGCGCGCTTTTAAATCCCTCGGCGGCGCCGGCTTCGAAATTGTCGATCTGAATATACCCGATGCCGCCGTCCAGAAGCTCGTAGGTGACCGGGTCTGTTTCGATCAGCGCGTATGCGATGTCGACTTCCCGGGTCGCTCCATCCAGGCCCAGCAGCGTCAGGCGCACCGACTGCCCGGACTTCGGATCAATGAGCCCGCTGGCTTCCGACAGCGTCATATCGGCGGTGAGCCTTGTCCCGTCGATTACCGTGATGATGTCGCCGGCGACGATCCCCGCCTTATCGGCCGAAGAGCCGGCATAGACGTCTAGGATGACCAGCCCGCCCGTCTGCTCATCCTTGGCCACGTTGATGCCGACACCATAGTACTGGTTGTTTGAATTATTGATATACTCGGCATATTCCTCCGGCGTCAGGTAATACGACCAGCGGTCGTCGAGCGCCCCGACGGCGGCCGCGAGGGCCGCTTCCGATACGCTTTTGCTGTCGTAGTCGCCGATGTACGAGGCCTCGATCTTGTGCCTGAGCGCAATATACGTGCGGATTTCATTGAAAAGCCCCGTGCCCAGGCCGAGCCGGAGCGCGACAATCAGAAGCATCAGCGTACATGTTAGCGCTGATGCTGCGAGCATCAGCGCTATAACCGTTTTCAAGCCAAATTGTTTTTTCATAGGCGAATCTCAAGCATACTGTTATTGAATCGTATATCCGGTGAAATAATCGAGCGGATTGACCCGGGAGCCGTTCTTGGAAATCTCAAAATGCAGGTGCGGTCCGGTCGACGCGCCCGTCGAGCCTATTTTTCCGATGGCCTGGCCCTGTGTGACCGCATCGCCTTCCTTGACCAGCCGGGAGCTCAGATGCGCGTACAGCGTCGTGTATCCGTTGCCGTGGCTGATGACAATGTAATTGCCGTAACCGGAGGCGTATTTCGACG
>CAYMLM010000240.1:0-4728 GCA_964391385.1 uncultured Papillibacter sp. | reverse complement strand
GATGGAATCTCGTGACTGGAGTTCAGACGTGTGCTCTTCCGATCTGATGGCCTCCTATCGGTGCGATCCGTTTGTCTTCATGCTCATTATAATACATCTCAGACTCACGTCAATCCATGCGGCGTCGTGCGGCGGGAATAAAGCGTCCAGTCAAGCGTTCTTTTATAAACATATGTAAAATATGCACTTTACGCGCCGTGTTTTTTCGTTTAGAATAGAGCAAATGAAATACCGTGAATTTTGGAGGTAAATATGGCAGATAAAGAACTGACCGGGAAATTCTACGACATTCAGGGCTTTTCCGTGCACGACGGCCCCGGCATCCGTCTGACCCTGTTCATGAAGGGCTGCCCGCTCCGCTGCCTGTGGTGCCACAGTCCGGAGTCCCAGGAGTTTTACACGGAGCTCAACTGGATGGAGATCAAATGCGTCGGCATCGAGAAATGCGGCAACTGCCTGACCGTCTGTCCGCACGGCGCCATTACTCCCAGCAAAAAAAAGAAATCGCTCACGAGCGACGAGGAGATCACGCTCGTGACGGTCGACCGCACGAAATGCGACAACTGCGGCAAATGCGCCGAGGTCTGCACGTCGAAGGCGCTGTACATGTGCGGCACGGACTACACCGTCGAAGAGATCATGGAGCGGGTCCGGCGGGACGTCCCGTTTTTTAAAAAGTCCGGCGGCGGCGTGACGATCTCGGGCGGAGAATGCCTCAGCCAGGGAGAATTCACGCTGGCGGTCTTAAAGCAGTGCAAGGCGGAAGGGATACATACGGCGGTTGACACCACAGGCTTTGCCGACTGGAAATGGATCGAGAAGGTCCTGCCGTACACGGACCTGTTCCTGTACGACCTCAAGCACATGGACAGCGACATGCACAAGCGGGGCACCGGCGTACCCAACGAGCTGATCCTCGAAAACGCCCGGAAAATCGCCAAGGCGGGCGGCAAGTTCCAGCTGCGCATCCCCGTCATCCCGATGTACAACGATTCTATAGAGGAATTTGACAAGTACGGCAAGTTCATAAAGGAGCTTGGCGACGCCGTCGAGGTGGTGCAGCTGCTGCCGTATCACGCCCTCGGCGTCACGAAATGGGACCGCCTGCAGCGCAACAAGCCGGTCCTCGAGGCCACCCCGCCCTCCGACGAGCTCATGCAGGCCAGGAAAAAGCAGCTCGAGGACATGGGGCTCCCCGTCATCATCCATTAAGACCGGGTTATGCTTCGTTTCTCAAAAAGAATAACACAGTGGAATCCGGCCAAAAGCGGCCGGATTCGCTGTTTTCGGGGCGGCCGGCCCGCCGCCCGCATTGCCTCGTACGCTACGATGATTGACATGGGTTTTCATCATGATAAAATGTCAGAAGAGAAGCGACTGCGGCCGCGGGGCCCGTATGCGCAGGATATTACGCAAATCCGTATTTTTTAGAAGGAGATGTCTATATGGTTGATTATGGTATTGCCGGCAAGGTGGCGGCGGTGACGGGCGCGGGCAAGGGCATCGGGCGCGAGACGTCCATCCAGCTGGCAAAGCAGGGCGCGACGGTCGTGCTGATCGGGCGCGGCCTGTCGTCCGTCAGTGAGGTCGAAAAGGAGATCCGGACCTTTTCAGACGCTGTGACGGCGATGGTGTGCGACGTCGGCGACGAGGCGAGCGTCTTTGAGACGGTCGGGAAGATCGTTGAGAAATTCGGCCGGATCGACATCCTGGTCAACAACGCCGGTGTCGAGGCCGACCGGGAACCCGGCCTGATGGGCGGCGACATCCTCATGAAGACGTCGCTCGAGCAGTACCACCGGGTGCTCGACACCAACCTCATCGGCCACTACAACTTCATGCGGGCCGTCATCCCGCACATGCAGAAAAACCAGTTCGGGCGCATCGTCAACATCAGCTCCGTCACGGCCTACAACGGCGGGGTCGGGAGCGCGGCCTACGTAGCCTCCAAGGCGGGCAGCATCGTCCAGACGAAGGCGTTTGCACGCCAGTTCGGCCCGGACAATATCCTCATCAATACCGTTTGCCCCGGCATGATCGACACGCCCATGCACGCAACGACGCCGAAGGAGAATTTCGACATGGTCGCGCGCATGTCGCCGCTGCGCAGGGTGGGACAGCCCATCGACGTGGCGAGGCTTGTCCTGTACCTCGCGCAGGAGGAAAACTTCTACATGACCGGCGAGACGATCTCCGTCGACGGCGGCGGCACAATGCGGTAAGTACTGAAAGGAGTGTTCTGATATGAAATGCAAGGTAGCTGTTGTCGAGGGAATGGGCCAGCCCTTTCACATCGAGGAAATGGAGTTGGCCGAGCCCGGCTGGCAGGAGGTCCGTCTCAAGGTCATGACCTGCACGATCTGCCACAGCGATATCCACGGCATCCGCGGCGAGCACGGACCCTACGAGGGCTGCGCCACGGGCGGGCATGAGATCGCCGCCGTCGTCGACGCGGTCGGGCCGGGCGTCACGTATGTCAAGCCGGGCGACCGGGTCATCTGCGCCGTCATCCGCGCCGGCTGCGGCACGTGCGGACCGTGCCTGGAGGGCCACCAGTGGTTCTGCGAGAACCTGCCGAAGCTCGGCTTCAGGCAGCCGGGACCCTATACGCGCAAGAACGGCCTGGTCCCCATCCAGACGAACCTCACCGCGACCGGTTTCGCCGAGTACACAAACGCGCACGAGTCCGCGCTGTGCAAGATTGACGACGACATCCCTTATGCCGTCGCCTCGGCCATGGCCTGCGGCTTTATCACCGGCTTCGGCGCGATCTTAAACCGCTGCAAGGTGCGGCCCGGGGAGAGCGTCGCCGTCATCGGCTGCGGCGGGGTCGGCCTGTCGGCCGTCCAGGGAGCCCGAGTGTCGGGCGCGTGTCCCATTATCGCCATCGACACGGTGGACAGCAAGCTGGAGCTGGCTAAAAAATGCGGGGCCACCCACACGCTCAACCCGAAAAACTGCGACGTCCGGGAGGAGATACGCAAAATCGACCCCTACGGCGCCGATTACGTCATCATCGCCGTGGCCGGCAAGGGCATTAAGCGCCAGGCGATCGACATCACGGCCCCCTGGGGCACGACCTGCATCATCGGGCACGCGCGGCCCGAGGACGAACTGCTCGGCGACGTGGGCGCGATGGAATTTCTCACGGGCAAAAAATTCACCGGCAGCGTCATGGGGGCGATCACGTTCCGCAGGGACATGCCGATCTACATGGATATGTACCGCAAGGGGATCATCGACATCGACTGCATGCTGACGCACCGTTTCACGCTCGACCAGCTCAACGAGGCGATTGACGACGCCGAGCACGGCGCGCTCAAGAATATCGTGGTGGTCGGCGGGGAAAAATAAGGCTTTCCGGCACGAGGCTTGACAACGGTATGATATTTTTGTAAACTCGTTTTAGAATTTGTATAAAGTGCATGGAAAGGAACGCTGTTTATGGTCGAATATGACAAGCTGCCGCCGTCGCGGCAGCCTGCCGGCACCTTCCCGTATCTGATGCAGCAGCCGCCGCAGCCTCTGTATCCCGGGAACAGGCCGATCACCGCCAAGGAAAACCTGCTGCGCATCTACAAGGGCGAAAAGCCCGCCTGGATGCCGGTCTGGCTCGCGGACAGCCAGTACTGCTGGCCGGACGTCTATCAGGAGCACGCGCTGTGGGAAGGCACCGGCTACGACTGGTGGGGACAGCACTGGACCTACGAGCCGAACATCCAGGGGCAGATGCCGACGCCGGGGTACCGCGTCATCACCGACATCACGAAGTGGCGGGACGAGGTCAAATTCCCGGACCTTGACGCCGTCGACTGGGAAGGCGACGCGAAGATCCAGACGGCCCGCTACGACCCCGACCGGGCGCATCTCTTCCATGTCGTCGAAGGCATATTCGAGCGGCTTCACGAGCTCATGCCGATGGACGAGACGCTCGTGGCGATCTACGAGGAGCCCGAGCAGGTCCACGCGTTCTTCGAGGCGATGGTGCCCTACAAGATCAAAATCATGGACCTCGTCTTCAAACACTACGCGCCCATCGACTACATCATCTGGGGCGACGACTGGGGCCATCAGCGCTCGGGCTTTTTCTCAAACGACATGTTCCGCGAGTTCATCCTGCCCTACACGAAGGCCTGCTGGGACTGGGTCCACGCTTCCGGCCGCTTCGTCGAGCTGCACTCGTGCGGCCTGACGCAGCAGTACATCGAGGAGTTCGTGGAGATGGGCCTCGACGCGTGGACGCCGCAGCCGATCAACGACCTGGACATGCTGACGAGAAGGTACGGCGAGAAGATCGCCTTCACCGTCATGCAGCCGGAGCTCGCGGAGGCCAGGTCCGAAAAGGAGGCCCGGGAGCTCATCCGAAAGTTTGTCGACAAATACGCCCCGCGCGGAAAGGTCATTTCCGGCCCGATCGCCAATGCGGACGAGACGGTCAGAAAAGCGGCGCTCGAGGAGCTGTACAACTACTCCAGCGAGTTTTACGCAAAACGGTAGGTCAGAGATCACCGCACAGCCCCGCCGGCTGAAAATCCGGCGGGGCTGTCGCTTTTGTTGTTTGAATGACTAAAAAAAGTCATAACTCTTTTGACAACAGGTGACAGGCTCCTTATAATCAAGGCAAGAGCAAACGGAAAGGAGACAGCGCGCAAGCGCAGGAGGAGTAGTATGCAAAGCTTTAAATACCCGCACCTGTTCACCCCCATCCGCATCGGAGGCACCTGGTTT
>CAYMLM010000239.1:0-4747 GCA_964391385.1 uncultured Papillibacter sp. | reverse complement strand
CTTAATAATCTTTCAATTCCTGTATAAAAATTATGCTCACAGCATCCGACTGTGAGCATAATAGTCTCATATTGCGTCACACTGCGCGCGTTACCTTGCCGCTGCGGAGGCACCGGGTACAAACGTAAACATGGCGCGGCGTGCCGTTTACAACTGCCGACACCCGTTTGACATTCGGTTTCCATGTCCTGTTTGTGCGCCTGTGTGAGTGGCTCACACGGATCCCGAAGGAAACGCCCTTGCCGCAAAACTCGCACTTGGCCATCTGCTGCACCTCCTTGCGTGTGCGTATTCTCTGCCAGTTTCAAAACAGCTTTCTAATATTAACAGATGAGGACGAAAAATGCAAGCATGAATTTTGTAAGGATTGCCGCCTTATTTTGACCGGGATGTCAGCCGGGCGATAAAGGCCTTGCAAATAACGGTCTTATTGTATACAATCGAAGCAGCGTCATACATTTGTAAACGCATCTTTTAGATGCGTTCCGGGCACAAAACAGACAAGAAAAAGAAAGACCAAAACCTGTTCGCCGCCGCGGCTGCCGGCGTATTGGGCAGCGCGCCTGAATTGACTGAAATCCGAAGCTCGTTTCAAACATATATATGCGGGAGGCCTCAATGAATCAGGAATACAGCTACAAGCTGAAGACGCTGGTGGAGGAGCTGAAGCTGGATATCGTCTATCTGTCCTCAGACTACGAAAAGGTCCTCATCAAGACCGGAGACGTACACCGCCCCGGACTGCAGCTGGCCGGTTTCTACGACTATTTCGAGCCGGCGCGCGTTCAGCTGATCGGACAGATGGAAACGGCGTTCCTCCGGAAATTCACCCCGGAAGAGCGGCGCGTTAAAATCGACTATTATATGACGAAGAAGATGCCGGCCCTCATTATCTGCCACGACGCCGAGATGATGCCGGAATTCGTGGAGGCGGCCGAGAAATACGACGTGTCGGTCTTCGCCACGAGCAAGGGTACGTCGGCCGTCATGTCCGACGTGATACGTATCATAAAAATGGCGCTCGCGCCGCGTGTCACGCGCCACGGCGTGCTCGTCGAGGTTTACGGGCTGGGACTTTTGCTGCTGGGGGAGAGCGGCGTCGGCAAGAGCGAGGCCGCCATTGAGCTCCTCAAACGCGGCCACCGCCTGATTGCCGACGACGCCGTCGAAATCAAGGCCGTGGCGGACACGCTCGAGGGCACCGCGCCCGAGCTCATCCGTCATTATGTCGAGCTCCGGGGCATCGGCGTCATCGACGTCCGCCAGATCTTCGGCGTCGGCGCCGTGAAAGCCCGGCAGAACATACATCTCGTCGTCAACCTGGAGCCCTGGCGCGAGGGGATGCTATACGACCGTCTCGGCATCAGCGAGCAGAAGACGACGATCCTCGGGGTGGACATCGCCTCGGTATCGATACCGGTCAAGCCCGGCCGAAACCTCGCCGTGATTCTGGAGGTCGCGGCGATGAACCAGCGTCAGAAATTCATGGGCTATAACGCCGCCCTGGAATTTACGCGCCAGATCAACGCGCATTTCGACGAGCAGCTCAAGTGAGCGCGCAGCCTATATAAAATGAAACTGTAACCGGCGAGGTAACGCGATGAACGATATTGCCGCTGTGATCGGGGCTGTCCGGAGCGAGCTGCCGCAGATCGAGGCGCGCCTTGACGAGCCGATGAGGGACCATACGTCGTTTCGGATCGGCGGGCTCGTGTCGGCCATGTTTTTCCCGCGTTCGGAAGACGGGCTGAAGGCGCTTGTGCGGCTGCTTTCGGAAAGCGGCGCCGCGCCGCTGATTTTTGGAAACGGGACCAATCTGCTCGCCGGGGACGGCCGGCTCGAGCTCATTGCCGTCAAAACAAACGGCGTCTGCGACGTCCGCCAAACCGGCAAAAACGAGATCACGGCGGCCGGCGGCGTCACGCTCGCCCGCCTGGCTGTTTTCGCGTGTGCGCGCGGCCTGGCCGGCCTGGAGTTTGCCCACGGCATACCGGGCACGCTCGGCGGCGCCGTGATCATGAACGCCGGCGCGTACGGCGGCGAAATGCGCGACGTCGTCGTGAGGACCCTTTCACTCCTGCCGGACGGCACGGAAGCCGTCACCTCCGGGACCGGGCACGCGTTTTCGTACCGGCACAGCCGGTTTTCGGAGGCCGGGGAGACGGTCCTATCGTCGGTGCTCGAGCTTTCCGAGGGCGACCCGCGGGAGATCCGTCTCACGATGGATACGCTCGCGCAGAAAAGGCGCGCCAGCCAGCCGCTCGAGCTGCCGAGCGCCGGCAGCACGTTCAAGCGGCCGACGGGCGGCTACGCGGCCGCGCTCATCGAGGAGGCCGGCCTGAAGGGCTTTGCCGTCGGCGGCGCGATGGTGTCGGAAAAGCATTCCGGTTTCATCGTAAACCGCGGCGGCGCGACGTTTTCGGATGTGCTGGCGGTCATGGAGCATGTGAGGGAGACCGTTTTAAAAAGGACTGGGATCGAGCTCGAGCCCGAGGTGAAGATCATACGCGCGGGGCATTGAGCCGGCCGCGTCCGTCGGCAGGGCGCGCGCGTCGGCCAGAGGGAGAAAAGAGAGGGTATGGAGATACTGATTATTTCGGGACTGTCGGGCGCGGGCAAAAGCCGCGTCGCGGCCGTGCTGGAGGATATGGATTTTTACTGTGTCGACAACATGCCGGTGGCGCTGATGCCGAGATTTGCCGAGCTGTGCCTGGCCACGCGCGGGCGGTATGAACGCGTCGCGCTCGTGACGGACGTGCGGGCCATCGAAAACTTCAGCGAGCTCTTCGTGGCGCTCGACGAGATGCGCGCCATGGGCTGCGAGCACCGCATCCTGTTTGTCGAGGCCCAGCTGGCAACGATCGTCAAGCGCTACAAGGAGACGCGGCGGCGCCATCCGCTTGACCCCGACGGCGGCGACATTGAAAACGCCGTCAACCGCGAGATCCGGATGCTCGCGCCGGTGCGCGAGGAAGCGGGCATCATCATAGACACGACGGACCTGACGCTCGGCCGCCTGCAGCGCCGCCTGTTTGCGATCTTCAACAAGGACCCCGAGGATAAGGCCCTGAGCGTGAGCGTCATGTCCTTCGGGTATAAATACGGCATTCCCATCGAGGCCGACCTCGTATTCGACGTCCGGTTCCTCCGCAATCCCTATTATCTCGAGCCGCTCCGGCAGCTGAGCGGGTTGGATAAGCCCGTGGCTGAGTATGTCTTTGAGACGGAGCTGTCGAGAGAATTCTTTGATAAGCTCAGCGACCTGTTGACGTTTTTGCTGCCGCTGTACGGCGAGGAGGGCAAAAGCCATCTCGTGGTCTGCATCGGCTGCACGGGCGGCCGGCACCGCTCTGTCGCCGTGGCGCAGGCCTTGGCGGACCTTCTGACGGGCAAAGGCTACTCGGTGGACTGCAGCCACCGGGACGTTGAAAAAACGTAGCGCCGTTTCTTATACCGACGAAACGGGGAAATCCAATGAACCTCTGTTATGAGCACGAGCCGCGCGCGCCGTCCGTCGCGTGCATCGGCGGCGGGACCGGCCTGTCCGCCATGCTGCGGGGCCTCAAGCGCCGTCTTGTCGATATCACCGCGATCGTCACCGTCACCGACGACGGCGGCGGGTCCGGCCGGCTGCGGGATGAGCTGAGCATGCCGCCGCCCGGTGATATCCGAAACTGCATCCTGGCGCTTTCAAACGCGGAGCCGACGATGGAAAAGCTCCTGTCTTACCGCTTTTCCGGCGGATCCCTCGACGGTCAGAGCTTCGGGAACCTGTTTCTGGCCGCGATGAACGGCATCACGGCCTCGTTTGACAAGGCCGTGGCAAAGGTCGGAGACGTTCTGGCCATCACGGGCCGCGTTCTCCCGGTCACGAACGAGGATATCCGGCTCGTGGCAGAGTTTGAAAACGGCAGCGTCGTCTATGGCGAGTCCAATATCTTCAGGGCCAAAAAAGAGCACGGCTGCCGCATCCGGCGCATCCGGCTCGTTCCGTCGCCCGTCCCGGCGCTGGGCGAGAGCGTGCAGGCAATCCTGGACGCCGACCTTGTCGTCCTAGGGCCGGGCAGCCTGTACACGAGCATCATCCCGAATCTGCTGGTCGGCGGGATCGCAAGCGCGCTCGAGCGGACGACGGCAAAAAAGCTCTACATATCCAACATCATGACGGAGCCGGGCGAAACGGAAGGGTATACGGTATCCGACCACATTCGCGAGCTGTTCAGACACGCCCGGGCCAGAGTGTTCGATATGTGTCTGGTCAACACCGCGTCTCCGCCGCCGGAGCTCGTGGAGCGGTACAGAGCCGACGGCGCGAGCCCCATCGTGTTCGACGGGGCCGAGGTTAAGAAGCTCGGCGTCGAAGTGTTTGCCGCGCCGCTTGCGGAAGGGTACGGCGGCCGCGTCCGACACAACCCCGACCTGCTTGCGCAGGAGATCTGCGGCATATGGCGGAAAACGGCGCCGACGCGGCTGTTTGATGCCCGTAGGGGAAATAAATAATAAAGGGGGAGGTCTCGGGTATGTCGTTTTCCTACGAAACGAAGGCGGAACTGTGCAGGGGCCCGATCGGCCGCAGATGCTGCGCCGTCTCGGAATGCTACGGCCTCCTTTTATACTGCAACACCTTTTCGCTGCGCGAGATCCGCATTATAACGGAAAGCCGGGAGCTGGCCTCCCGGCTCCCGAAGCTGCTCCGTCGCGCGTTCGACCTGGCGTTCGACAACGCGCCGGAGCTTAACGTCAAAAC
>CAYMLM010000238.1:0-4748 GCA_964391385.1 uncultured Papillibacter sp. | reverse complement strand
GATAATGAGCGGTGACTGGAGTTCAGACGTGTGCTCTTCCGATCTACGCCTCGCGCGTGAGCGTCGTCTTATAGCCCGGGATCGACTCGAGCTTGTCCACCGTCCCGCCCGTGTGCCCGAGCCCGCGCCCGGACATTTTTGCGACCTTGCCGCCGAGGGCGGCTACGAGCGGCGCGACGATCAGGGTCGTCTTGTCGCCGACGCCGCCGGTGCTGTGCTTGTCCGCCGTGAGGCCGCCGAACATGGACAGGTTGACGCTGTCGCCGGAGCGCGTCATGGCGGCTGTCAGCGCCGTGACCTCGCGGTCGTCCATGCCGTTGAGAAAAACGGCCATCAGGAGGGCCGACATCTGATAATCCGGGATCTCGCCGCTCGTGAAGCCTTCCACCGCAAAGGCGATCTCTTCGTCGCCGAGCGCCCGGCCGTCGCGTTTTTTCTGTATGATGTCGTAGACGCGCATGCAGGCTTCCTCCTTTTCCGCCGACGCCCGACTTATTTGGCGCGCCAGCTCTTTTTTTTCTATTTTATCACATTTTTGTGATAAGTTAAATCTTTCTTGTTTATAAAACTGACGCTCCACACGCCGCCGCCGCACAGGCAGACGTCCAGCGCGTCCGGCCCCGGAACAACGAGCCTGGAAACGAGTCCGAGATAAAAATCCGGGTCCTCTCCCCCTCCGGACATGAGAAGCCCTGAGCGCCGGACGAGCTCCGGCAATACGCCGGCCCCGCCGGCCGCGTGCGCGTTACCTTCACGAAGACGCTTCAGCCGGCTTTCGACGCGGTTTTTGAGTGTCCGGTACGCCGCCTCGTCGATCTCGCCGGACAAAAACGCGTCGATCAGCCGGATTCTTTTTTGTTCCAGGCGCGCCGCCTCCCGCCGCGCGTCGTCGTCCGGCGCTTCCCGGCAGACCCGTTCGAGCAGGCCGGATATCATGCCGGGTCCGGCCGTCTCGAACACGGACCCGACGACGGCCCGCACGCCGTCGGCGAGCAGCTCTTCCCCCAGGTTCACCCGCGCGCCGGAGCACGCGCAGCCACCGCACCAGGTCCTGTACGCGCCGCCCCCCTTTCGCTTCCGGGTGCGGCATGTAAAGACGCCGCCGCAGCGGGCGCATATTATTCTGTTCGAAAGCGCATACCGGTTTCCCCGGCCTGTTTGCGGCTTCGATGCCGACGAACGCCGCGCCCGCTCGACTTGCGCGGCTTCCCACAAAGCCCGACCGACGATCGGCTCGTGGTGGTCCCTGACGCGCACGAGCGACGACGCGTCGCGGTTGGGCGTTTTTTTGTGCGTCAGGTAATCCGCCGTCACGGTCTTGCGCTGCACGAGGTCGCCGCAGTATTTTTCGTTGCCGAGGATTTTCAAAACGGTCGCCGCCGACCAGGTCCCCCGTCCCGTCTTCGTCGGGACGCCGTCCTTCGTCAGCGCGGCGGCGATGGCGCGCGCCCCCATTTTTTCGTAGACGTACAGGGAATAGATCGTCCGCACCAGCTCCGCGCCCTCCGGCTCGACGCGGATCCGCCCGTCCCGGACATCGTAGCCCAGAAGGCTCGGCCCGAAGACGACGCCGCGCTCCATCGACCGCTGCTGCCCCCATCTGACCCGCTGACTCGTTTTCCGGCTCTCCTCCTGCGCGACAGACGCCATGATCCCCAGCCGCAGCTCCGCGTCGGGATCGAGCGTCGAGATCCCGTCGCCGAGAAACAGGACGCCGACGCCGGCGGCTTTGAGCGTGCGCGTATACGAAACGGCGTCGAGAATATTCCGCGAAAACCGGCTGACCTCCTTTGTGACGATGAGGTCGAACAGGCCCGACAGGGCGTCGTCGATCATATTCAGAAAGCCCGCGCGGCGGTCTGCCGACGTGCCCGTGACTCCCTCGTCGGCATAGATGCCGGCCGGCGTCCAGTCGGGCCGGCGGCCGATGTAGTCGGCGAAAAACGCCTTCTGGCTCTCGAAGGAACCCAGCTGATCGGCCTTGTCGGTCGACACGCGGCAGTACGCCGCGACGCGCGTCATTTCCCCGCCTCCAGAAGCGCCAGTCCCTTTTGATACTGCGCTTCGGTCAGCAGGCCGCTCCGTTTCAGCTCCGCGAGCAGCCGCTCGCTGAAACAGCGGACAAAGGCCGAATGGTCTTCCGTTCCGGCGTATGCGATGTGTCCGATCCTTTTGCGCTTCATCAGACCGCCTCCCGGATAAACGTATTCAGCCGCGGGAGCAAATCTGCCAGTCCCGCAAATTTTTTGTGCAGCTGCGCATACGAAACAGGTACGGAGGAACTCAACCATTTTGAGATGGTCGGGACGATCGTCTACCAGCTGATGCGCAACGCGACGGTAAAGGACATTAAGGACGCCGGCCTCGAGGCCTATTTCGTGGATCACACGACCGGCGTCTATCCGCAGTTTGCATCCGGCTTCCCCTTCAGCGCGGCGGTTCTGCAGGTCAAGGGCGACGTGCTGGCCGACCTCAACGAGGACATGGCCGCCGAGCAGAAGGCGCGCGTGACGTACGACAACATCCTGAGGCTGTCGGACGATCCCGACGTGAACAACGTCATCCGCTTCCTGCGCGAGCGCGAGATCGTGCATTACCAGCGCTTCGGCGAGGGACTCAGGTTCGCCACCGAAAAGCTCGACGAGAAAAACATCTACGCCGTCAACCCGGCCTTCCCGCCCGACCGCGGACAGATGCAGTCCGGCGGTAAGGCTTAATCGCAATCCTTTACATATGAAAAATCGCCTCCGGCCGTTGTTTTGGACAGCCGGGGGCGATATCCTTGATTTGTAGATGCCTTCGTTACGTCATTTCCACGTCACTGTCCTTGGAGATGATACAGATATAGGTCATGCCGGGACAAAGCGCGAGGGCCGACCCGTCGGCCGCCGTATACGTATACGGCTCCGTCACGCTGGCGCGCGACCAGGTGATCGGCTCGCTGTACCCGCCGCAGAAGAACAGGCCGGTGCCGCTGCCGGTCGTCTCTACGCTCATGCGCCCCTCCGAGTCGCCCGAAACCATGCCGACCGCCGTGCGCAGGACCAGGACGTTGGCCGCAGCCAGCTGCGTGCCGTCGTTTCCGTCGGTGTACGCCTTTCCGAACTGGTTTAAATAGTACACGCCGTCGTCTTCGGAATACGCAAACGAGGTTGTTTTCGAGGAGGACAGGTAAACCTTTATGTTCTGTGCCGGCGTCCCGTCCGTCGGCGCGGCGTCGGGCGAGAAGCTCAGGCCGCAGTCAAATCCGTCCGGATGCTCCAGCCTCGGGCCGTATTGCGGAATATACTCCGCGATGAGTCCGCCCGAGGTCAGAAGGCTGTGCTCGTACCCGAGCTCCTGCCGGCGCTCGGCGTCGCGGAAGAAGATGTCCTGCCGCGAGCCGTTGACGCCGTCGTAATGCAGGATCTGCGTGGATTTCATCACGCTGTAGGCGTCGGAGCTGCCGCCCGCATGGATATAGACACTGTCGTAACCGAGCGCGATGCGCACGAAGTACGGCCTGGCGCTGCGGACGCTGCCGATGTCGCCGACGTCCGACACGTCCTGGAACAGCGCCATCATGCGCGTGATGCCGCCCTCGACGACGATCTCATAGATGATATCGGCCTGGGATACGCCCAGCTGCGGCTGCGCCGCGGCGCTGTCGTTGATCATGACGGCGTACGGCCTGCTGTTCACGATGCTCCCGTCGGCCGGCAGGCCGGAGAGCGGGTTGACCGGCCCGTCGTAAACGCTCGGCGAGGGCGACGGTTCCTCGGAGGGCTTGGGCGACGGGGACGGCGACGCGGCGGACGGTGTGGCGGACAGCTCCGGCGACGGGCTGTCGGCCGGCGGAGGCGGCTCTTTTCCGACGTACAGAAGTGTGAAAAAGGCCAGCAGGATGACGATAAGGACGGGCAGAATCCGCAGGACGAGCTTCAAAGGATCACTTCCAGTATGTTTGTGTATTCGACGAAACGAGGTTTCGCCGCCCGATATTCAGGGACTGTACGAAACCTGGTTTTTATATTATACTTATTATAAGGGATAGCCTGTCCGTAGACAACAAAATGTTTTGACAGAAAAGGAAGGTGCCGGTATGGAGCCGCAGGTTGGTTTTATCCATGACAAGTTTGAGATCAAGATCCTCCTGTTGTTCATACTCAGGCGGCTCCCGGAGCCCGTCACCTTCGAAGTGCTCAGCGAGCTGGCGCTCATCGACGAGGGCATCAGCTATTTCGATTTTGCCGAATGCGTCACGGAGCTTCAGGAGACCGGGCACATTGAGTCGGACGGGCACACGTATCTCATCACGGAAAAAGGCGTCAGAAACAGCGAGATTACTGAAAACAGCCTTCCGTTCACCGTGCGGCTGAAGGCCGAAAAAAATGCTGCGGACGCCCGCCTTGCGCTCAGCCGCAAATCGCACATCTCCGCCGGCCACACGATCCTGCGCAAAGGCGGCTACAGCGTGGAGCTCAGTCTGTCCGACGGCGTCGGCGACATCCTTTCGATGCGGCTTTACGCGGCGAATCAGGAGCAGGCCCTGGCGCTCGAAAACGGCTTTACGAAAAAAGCGGAGTCGGTCTACAACGGGATCATACGGCTCATCCTGGACGAAAGCTGACCTTTTTTGCACTATACCCGCATAAAAACGCCGCATGTCCGGCATGCGTCACATTATCACGGAAATCCCCGCCTCCGGCGGGGATTCAGACTGTCGACAAAGCCCAGAGGGCCTTGTCGACAAGAAGCTTGCATGACGG
>CAYMLM010000237.1:0-4784 GCA_964391385.1 uncultured Papillibacter sp. | reverse complement strand
AGCTGGCCGCCCTCGCCGGGCTTGGCGCCCTGCGCCATCTTGATCTGCAGCTCCCGGGCGCTGACCAGGTATTCGCTGGTCACGCCGAAGCGGCCGGAGGCGACCTGCTTGATCGCGCTGCAGCGGGAGTCTCCGTTTGCGTCCGGTATGTACCGGGCCGGGTCCTCGCCGCCCTCGCCCGAGTTGCTCTTGCCGCCGAGCCTGTTCATGGCGATCGCGATGGCCTCGTGCGTCTCCCTGCTGATGGAACCGAACGACATGGCCCCCGTCTTGAAGCGGCGGACAATCGATTCGACGGGCTCGACCTCGTCGAGCGGTATGGGGCTGTTGCTTTTTTTGATGCGCATCACGGAGCGCAGCGTCGCGTGCTGCTCGTTTTCATGGATGAGCTTTGAATATTCCTTGAAGAGGCCGTAGTCGCCGGTCCGGCAGGCCCGCTGGAGCTTGTCGATCGTTTCCGGATTATACAGGTGATATTCCCCGCCTCGGCGGTACTGATAGTTGCCCGTCGTGTCGAGGTCCTCCTCCTCGTCCCGGGCGCGGAAAGCCGCGTCGTGGCGCATCCGGGCTTCTTTGGCGATTTCCTCAAGGCCTGCCCCGCCGATCGGGGCGGGCGTCGACGTGAAGTATTTGTCGACGACGTCCGGATCGAGGCCGAGGGCCTCGAAGATCTGGGCGCCCGTATAGCTTTGGATCGTGGAGATGCCCATCTTGGACAATATCTTGATGACGCCCTTATAGGCGGCCTTGATATAGGTTGCCAGCGCGGCCTTTTCGTTTGTGCCGGTGATGTATCCGCTGTTCACGAGCTCCGCGACCGACCTGAGCGCGAGGTAGGGATTGACGGCCGACGCGCCGAAGCCGATCAGGCAGGCAAAGTGGTGGACCTCCCGCGGTTCGCCGGACTCGAGCACGATGCTTGTCTGAGTGCGCAAACCCTTGCGGATGAGATACTGGTGCAGGCCCGAAACGGCCAGGAGCGCCGGGATGGCGGCGTGTGTCTCGTCGATCCCCCGGTCGGAAAGGATAAGGATGCTTGACCCGGAGCGGATCGCGTCTTCGGCCGAGGCGAACAGCTCGCCGAGCGCCGCCTCAAGCGCCTTTCCGCCCCCGCCCGCCTCGAACAGAATCGGCAGGGTTGCCGCCTTCAGGCCGGGCAGGCTCACGGCCTTGAGCTTTGTCAGCGCCTCGTCGTCCAGGATCGGGGCGTGCAGCTTGATCCGTCGGCAGCTTTCCTTCGCCGGCTTGAGCAGGTTTTTCTCCGAGCCGAGCAGGACGACGGCGGAGGTGATGATCGCCTCGCGTAGCGCGTCGATCGGCGGATTCGTCACCTGGGCAAACAGCTGCTTGAAATATTCGTACAGCAGCTGCGGTTTCGTGGACAGGACGGCCAGCGGCGTGTCGTTGCCCATCGAGCCCACGGAATCGACGCCGCTTGTGACCATCGGCGCAAGCTGGAGCCTCAGGTCCTCGTAGCTGTAGCCGAACGCCTTCTGCATTCGCAGGAGGGGCTGCTCCCTGACCGTGCTGAAATCGGCCGGCGAGAGCAGCTCGTCGATATCGACCATATTCTCCCTCAGCCAGTCATCATACGGATGCTCGCACGCGGCTTTGTGCTTGATTTCGTCATCCTCGATGATCCGCTGGCTCTCGGTATCGATGAGCAGCATGCGGCCGGGACGAAGCCGTTCTTTTTTGACGATTTTCTCCTGGGGGATGTCGAGAACGCCGACCTCGGAGGCCAGGATGACCATGTCGTCGTCCGTCACGTAGTAGCGCGAGGGGCGCAGGCCGTTGCGGTCCAAGACGGCGCCGACGCGGATGCCGTCCGTAAAGCCGACGGCGGCGGGGCCGTCCCACGGCTCCATCAGGCAGGAATTGAATTCGTAAAACGCTTTTTTGGCCGCGCTCATACTCTCGTGATTGGCCCAGGGCTCGGGGATCATCAGCATCATCACGCGCTCGATCGGCAGTCCGGACAGGAGGAGGAATTCCGCCGTGTTGTCGAACATGGACGAGTCGCTTCCGTCGGGATCGATGATCGGCAGGACCTTGTCAAGCTCGTTTCTGAAGATATCGCTGTACAGGACGGACTCGCGCGAGTTCATATAGTTGACGTTGCCGCGCAGCGTGTTGATCTCTCCGTTATGTATGATGCATCTGTTCGGGTGCGCCCGTTCCCAGCTCGGGAAGGTGTTCGTGCTGTACCGGGAGTGCACGAGGGCGAGCGCCGTGGCCACCCGCTCGTCCCGCAGGTCGGGATAGAACCTGTCGAGCTGCTCGGCCGTCAGCATGCCCTTGTAGACGATCGTTCTGGATGACAGGCTTGCGACGTAAAACGTTTCCTTCGGATAAGCGGCGGCAACGGCCTTTTCGACGCGTTTGCGGATGATATAGAGCCGGCGCTCAAAATCGATTCCCCGGTTGACATATTTACGCCCGATGAAAACCTGGCGCATGAACGGCATGCTGTCTTTCGCCGTTTTTCCGAGGCCGGCGTGATCGGTCGGCACGTAGCGCCAGCCGAGGAAGACCTGGCCTTCGTCCAAAACAATTTTCTCCATCTCCCGCTCAAACTTGGCGCGGAGCACCGGATTGTTCGGCAGGAAGACGATGCCCGTACCGTAATCGCCGTCGTCCGGCAGGTCTGTTTTGCGGTTGACGACCTGCCGGTAAAATTCGTGCGGGAGCTGAAGCAGGATGCCGACGCCGTCGCCCGAGTTCGGTTCGCTGCCGACGCCGCCCCTGTGCGCCAGGTTTTTGACGACCGTGAGGGCCTGCCGTAAAATCTGATTTGATTTTTCACCTTTTATATTGACGACAAAACCGATGCCGCAGGCGTCGTGCTCAAATAGCGGGTCGTAAAGCCCCTGCTTTGCGGGGTAGCTACCGTTCATACAACCATTCCTTTCAATACTTTGGCGGAAATATCTTTAAAGAATTCAAGTGCCGTCCCGACGGCCGGAACTGTCCGCCTTTGCCTATGCTGTGCGTGAGCAGAAAATAAGCGCCTGTCCGGCCTTCAGAGCAGTCAGGTAATTGTACTATATTTTAAGGTTTATTCGCGCGTTTTGCAAGATGTTTGCACCAAAATTGCAAAAGTTCCATAAATAAAATCCTGGCAACGAAACAGATTCATGCGAAATGCCGTTGAAAAAGCTAAAAAAAGCAACATGATACCAAAACCGACGCGTCCCCGTTGACCGGCCCTGATACCATGCTCCCCATTGAGCTATTGAGTTTATCTTTATCGCATATGGTATTTTCCGGATATAATTCTATCCGGGTTTATCCGTCGCTCTGGTCCTGCGCTTTCGGCGCGGGCGGCCGTTTCCGGCCCTTGCCACCTCGGTGACGGCGCTTGGGCGCCTTTGCTGCCGGGGGCTTTTTTTGCGCTGCCGAGGCCGGCTCGCCCGTTTGGGCCGGCTGCCACTTTTCCGGCTTCTGCAGCGGCTTCGGGGGGCCTTTATAACGCTTCTTCGCGGATTTCTGGTTCTTCTGAGGCGATGAGTCCGCAGGCGCTTCTCCGGGTTCCCCCGTCATCCGATCAGCCGACCTGGCGGCCGCGGCTCTGAAGACGGGCTGGGGAGGCCGTTCGGTAAAACCGGCTTCCTCAAGCCGGCCCTCCGCCCTGGCCGCAATATACTCGGCGCGGCGCGCCTTCCCGCCCAGGACGTCCAGCTCGTCAAACGTAAACGTCTTGAGCGTGGTGTCAGGGCCGTCTTCGAGCCGGACCTTGGCGTTTCCCCGGATGAGGTTGACGCTGATGACGGAACCTTTGCCGGAGGGCGTATCGACAAACGCGTCTGTCTTCGGCGCTTTCTTGACGAGTTCCTCGTAGGCGGTTTCCTCATATTTGAGACAGCACATCAGCCGTCCGCACGTCCCGGAGATCTTGACGGGATTGAGAGACAGGCCCTGCATTTTGGCCATTTTGATGGAGACGGGATGAAACTCGTCCAAAAACTGCGAGCAGCAGAAGGGCTTCCCGCAGATGCCCAGGCCGCCCAGCATCCGGGCCTCGTCCCGGACGCCGATCTGGCGCAGTTCAATGCGCGTCTTGAATACGGCGGCAAGGTCCTTGACGAGCTCCCTGAAGTCAACCCGCCCGTCGGATGTGAAGAAGAACAGGATCTTGCTCCCCTCGAAGCTGAACTCGACATCGACCAGCTTCATGTCGAGCCCGTGCTGTGCGATCTTTTTCTGGCAGAAGTCGAACGCTTCGGCTTCCTTTGTTTTATTTTCGGCGGCCCTTTTGTGATCCTCTGCGGTGGCGATACGGATGACCGGGCGAAGGGGCGGTATGATGGCCGTGTCCTCGACGAAGTGGTTTCCGTAAGCGCATTCGGCATACTCAAGGCCTTTTGACGTTTCGACAATGATGTGCTCGCCCGTAGGGACGTCAAGACCCGCCGGGTCAAAGAAATAGACTTTTCCCTTATTCTTGAAACGAACGCTGATGACTTCAATCATGTTGTTCCTCATTTCGAATATACAGCTGCGCGCCTATCATGCCCGCGATGTGGACGCGTCCGACGTTTAAATCGAAATATTCCTTGGCGCGGCTTAAAACGTTAACGGCGTTTATCAGTCTGTCCGCCGGCGCGGCGGTTTCCCCTTTGCCGGTGCAGCACGCCTTCAGGCTGCGCGCGGCAGCGTTCCGGGCGCTTTCGATGAAACGGATAAACTTGTCTTTCTCCAGTTTTTCCAGCTTAAATGTCAGTTCCGTCAGTTTGACGGGGTCCGACAGCGCCTCCAAAAATTCTCCGGCAGCGGCGTCATCG
>CAYMLM010000236.1:0-4803 GCA_964391385.1 uncultured Papillibacter sp. | reverse complement strand
GCCGTCATGCAAGCTTCTTGTCGACAAAGCCCTCTGGGCTTTGTCGACAGCCTGAGCCATAAGCATTGCTTATGGCCCCACAAGAAAAACGAATGCCAAAAGCCGTTGGCATTCGTTTTTCAGCCTTTGGATCGATTGATTTAACGGATAAAACAAATTATAATGAGAGCAAACAGATGCAGCCATATGGAAAAGGAGAGCTTATGTTTACGTTTTCCCCCGTGAACGCGCGCGTATTGCGCATCCGCGCGCGGTACAGAGAAACGACGCCGCGCTTTTCAAGCGAGCGGCCGCGGATCATCACGGAGTTTTATAAGACGCATGAGACGGAGCATCCGATTTTGAAGCGGGCCAAGTGCATGTACGCCATCTGCGAGCGGATGACGGTCCTCGTCGGCGACGACGACCTCATCGTCGGCAACCAGACGCCGACGTTTCGCGGCTCGACGACGAATCCCGAATACGGCGGGGTCGGCTGGCTCGTTGAGGAGCTGGGCAGCGGACAGTTTTACAATCGCCTTGCGTATGAGGAATACAACGAAATCTCCGACGAGGACGCCGATTACATGCGCTCCATAGAAGGCTACTGGAACGAACGGTGCCTGGCCTCCCTGTGCGACGCCGTCATCCCCAACGAATTTTATCCCGTGGAGGCGGCAAAGATCCTGCCGTTCAACCGCACGGGCACGGGCGGCAACCCCATCGGTCACTTCTCCGCCAACTATTCGAAGGCGATCTACAAGGGCTTCGCCGCGATCAAGGCCGAAGCGGAGGAGAAGCTGCGCGAAACGAACGGCCGCCTGTTCGAGGGCGACGCCGAGAAGCACCTGTTTTACCGGGCCGTCGTCATTTACTGCGACGCGGTGATGCTTTTGTCCAAACGTTACGCTGCCGAGTGCCGGCGCTTGTCGACGCTCGACAAATTCTCCGATGAGCGCAAAGCCGAGCTCAAAATGATGGCCGATTCGCTCGAGCACATCATCGAGCATCCGGCCCGCACGTTCTACGAGGCGGTGCAGGCCACGCTCATCTATCATCTGACGCTCTGCTTCGACGGCCAGATGCACGGCCTGACACTCGGCCGCTTCGACCAGTATACCTACCCGCTCCTTAAAAAGGAGCTTGAGGAAGGCGCAATCACCCTCGAGCGCGCGCAGGAGATCATCGACTGTTTCTTTTTGAAGATCTCCGAGGCGGTCGTCCTTAAGACGACGCCGGCCGCCGTCAACTCCGGCGGATATTCGTCCGGGCAGCACATGTCGCTCGGCGGCGTCGACCGGGACGGAAACGACGCCACGAACGAGGTGTCGTACCTGATGCTTCAGGCGATGGGCCGGCTGCACCTGCATGAGCCGCCGCTGTCTCTGCGCATCCACAAGGGCACGCCGGATAAGCTTTGGGAGGCGGCCATCGCCTGTACGAAGGAGGTCGGCGGCATCCCCACGCTCCAAAACGACGAGATCATCATCCCCACGCTTTTAGAGCGCGGGTTTACGCTCGAGGACGCGCGCGACTACTGCATCATCGGCTGCGTCGAGCCGGCCGGCTCGGGCAACGACTTCCCGGCCTGCGGCGGCCTCGGCCGCGCGACGTACCTCAACATGGGCAACCTTGTCACGATGCTCGTCAACAACGGAGTAAACCCGCTGACGGGCGAGGATTCCGGCTTCGGGACCGGCTGTCTGTACGATTACAAGAGCTTCGACGAGGTGATGGCGGCTTACAAAAAGCACGTGGAGCACTACGTGAACTGGCACATCTCGATGTCGAACCTGTTTTGGCTCGTCATGCGCGACAAGATGCCCCTTATCAGCGTCTCGGCAACGATGGACGGCTGTATGGAATCCGGAAAGGACGTCATGTACGGCGGGGCCAAATACAACGCCAACGGCTCGTCCGGCGTCGGCTGCGCCAACGTCGTCGACAGCCTCGCCGTCATCAAATACGCCGTATTCGACAAGAAGCTCGTGACCGCGCGAGAGCTCTACGACGCCGTCATGGCCGACTGGGAGGGCTTCGAATCCCTGCGGCAGAGGATACTCAACGACGTGCCGCGCTATGGCAACGACATCCCGTCCGTCGACGCGGTTGCGCGCGAGTCCATGGAGATATTCGCCCGGGCGTTTCTAAACGGGACGAGCGACCGCGGCAATCTGTGGCAGGCGGGCATCTATCCGGTGTCGACGCACGTCGTCAACGGCAAGCGCACGTGGGCCACGCCCGACGGCCGCAAGGCGCGCGAGGCGCTGGCCGAGGGTGTCTCCCCGAAGCAGGGGCTCGACAGGAACGGGCCGGCCGCCGTTTTGAAGTCGGTGGCGTCGATCAATCACGCGACGTTCCGCAACGGGACGCTTTTGAATATGAAGTTCCACCCGGGGACGGTTGCCGGCGACGAGGGGGCCAGAAAACTCCGGCAGCTCGTCGAGACGTTTTTCGACCTGGGCGGCATGCACATCCAGTACAATGTCGTCGGCGGGGAGACGCTGCGCGAGGCGCAGACCGACCCGGAAAAGCACAAGAACCTTGTCATCCGCATCGCAGGCTTCTCGGCCTACTTCGTCGAGCTCGACAGCTCGCTGCAGGACGATCTGATCAGCCGGACGGAGCAGCTTGTACGGTAGTCCACAGCGTTTATCATAACGATGAAAGGGAGGCGCCTTATGGCGCCTCCCCCTTTTCACACGATATCAGACATCGGCGCGGCACGCGCCGTCCCAAATATCGACAAATTTTTCCTGGCGGGCTATTGAAAAACCATTTTGGATTTAGTATTCTGACTTTATCCAAATATGGAACGGAGAGGCTGTTATGCGCAGAAACATATTCGTGCTTTTCATTGCGGCGTTATTTCTGCTGTCCGGGTGTAATTTACTGAATATCGGCAAGCCGGATTCCCCGAAACCGGGCTTTGGAGCTGAGGAGGACTCGGAGGACGAGGACGAGGACGAAGACGAAGACGAGGACGAAGACGAAGACGAGGACCAAGACGAGGACGAAGACGAAGACGAAGACGAGAACGAAGACGAGGACAAGGACGAAGACGAGAACGAAGACGAAGACGAAGACGAGAACGAGGACGAGAACGAGGACAGTGACGAGACGGCGGACCAGGGGCATGCAGCCGGCAGCGCGTCGGATGAAGACGACCGTCCTACCGACGGGATGTTCGGAGGCGGACACAGCGGTTCTCAGGGCGGCCCGCCGAGCGGTTCCCAAAGCGGGTCTCAGAGTGGCCCGCAGAATAACTCTCCGGATACCACGCCGTCAGCGCCTGTCGTGGATGTATATCCGGCCGCGTATAACGGCAGTTATATGTCCTCCTATGACGACGTTTCCTACGACGAAAGCGCGGGCCTGCGCGCGGACTTCGACGGGGACGGCAGGCAGGATATCCTCGACATGGTGTTCGACAGAGACTATCCGCCCGGCGACGAGATGAATTTCCCGGTCACAGTCACAATGACCGTCGGCGGCACATCCGTTGAATACGAGGACACGTGGAACGGCGGAGTCTATGTCGGCATCGCCGATTTTGATTCGAGCGACCCGTATCTCGATATCTACCTGGTCTCTTACGGCACGGATGTTTCCGCGTATGTTGTGCTATACAGGTACGACGGCTTTGAAATCTACCAATATCTGCAGTTTCAGATGCTCGACATATCATTTTTCTATGACACTCAGGGTTACATCTACTACATCGGCGAGTATCAGGGGTATTACGACGTTTCGCTCTTTATCGACTACAATACAGGTGACATCTATACGATCGATTAATGGAACGGCGACAGATACTGTGAGCTCCCGGGAAGAAAAAACGAGGCGGGATGCAGTCATCCCGCCTTCGAACCTCTGAGTGGCGTCATTTCATCCTGTCGTAGGCTTTTTGCACCGCTTCGGCGACAATGCCGTAGACGCCGGAAGCGTCCATATGCAAAACGCCCTGCTCCGTCGCGCCGCCTTTGGTGGCGACCGCCTTGACGGTGTTTTTATAGTCGCCGCGGTCGACGGCGTTTCTGAACGTCTGTCCCGCGATCCTCGCGGCGGTGTCGCGGTCGAAACTCAGCTTTTCGCCGGCGGCGGCGAACGCGTCGATGAGATACGCCGCGAAGCCGAGCCCGCAGGAGGAGAAAGCCATGACCTTCTCGATCTCGTCCGGCGCGACCTCGAAGGCGTAGCCGAGCTTTTGGAAGAGCGCAGCGACGGGTTCCGGCGCTTTTGTGTACGCGACGACGCCGTCGCACGCAGCAATCGCCAGGGACGGCATGCCCCGCACGAGCTCGATCTCGCCGATTCCGGCGAAAATCTTCTCGAAGCTCACGCCGGCCATGAAGCTCACGACCGTTTTGCCTTTCAGCAGCGTCGTGTCGATCGTTGGGGCCAGTTCCTCGAAGACGTAGCTTTTGATCGTGAGGAAAATGACGTCGGCGCGCGCGGCGGCTGCGTTGACGTCGTCCGTCACGTCAAACCCGTACGACCGGGCCTGTTTGAGGGCGTCCTGAAAGGCGTCGCACACGCAGATGCCGTCGGCGGGAGTGCCGGACTTTACAAGGCCTTCCGCCAGGGAACGACCAAGATTGCCGAAGCCGATGATGCCGATTTTCATAAGCTTGACCTCCATTATGATTTCAAATCCCGCCCAGCCGCCCGATTAAAGGAATGGGGCCAACGCCCTATACCCCGTTAAGGAAGCGGAGATTTCATGCGGACGGAAGCCGGGTATAAGTCGCCTGTAAGCGCCGACTTGACTTAATAATCTTTCAATTCCTGTATAAAAATTATGCTCACAGCATCCGACTGTGA
>CAYMLM010000235.1:0-4884 GCA_964391385.1 uncultured Papillibacter sp. | reverse complement strand
GCCGCCGAGACCAGACAACTCGCCATCGCCGGCGAAAATTTAATCGCACGGCGATGGACGTTTGGACGAGAGACGAAAGACTTTTTCGACAGCCTAAAGCGCCGCAACTGGGTTTCCCGGTTGCGGCGCTGTTTTGTTGTCTGCGGCAATCCGGGTCTGGGACTGTTGACGTTTTGTGCCGTTACGGCATGGGCGTATCGTCCGCCCAGCTGTCGTAGGGCTCGGGGCACTGCGGGTACGGAAGCATCTCGGCGTCCGGCTGATAGGGATTGAAGAACGAGGTCTCGAATTCCTCCGAGTTCATGACCTTGCCGCCACGGATGAGGGCCGGCGGATATCTGTAATCCGCCCAGCTCCTGTAAAACGGCGTGCGGTTGAACCTGTACCAATGATAGTGCCAGTATCGCCATCTGCCGTTTTCCTTGACAAAATGGGTGCCCTCGCGTCCCCAGCACCAATCCGCGACGGGATGCCCGTCCATATGGCCGCCGCGCTCGTAAAACCTCGCGTCCGTTTCAAAGCCGCAGCAGTACCATACGGCCTTCGCGGTCAGGCCGTCGGCGGCGACCGCAATCATCGGCGTGCACAGGTTGTGATCGTAAATACAGCCCATAATGGGAGAATTCGGGAAGCGCGGCATCGGCTTTCCGCCGGGACGAACGCCGTAATCGGATATTTCCGTCGTGCAGTCGTCGCGCTCCTGAGCGTAAAAACGGTATCCGTCGTCCTCGCAGAACATATCCGGCTCGTCGTGCCTGTAATGGATGCTCATGTAATGGCCTATGTGGAGCTCGATTTCGTTCACGTCGTTTATAAGCTCGATTTTTCTCTCCAGCTCCGCAAGCTCGGCTTCCAGCCGGCCGGCCAGCATCTCCAAGCCTTGCAGCGTCTGTTCGGGTTTAATATCCACTATTTGTCCGCCTCCTTCCGGTGGGCCGTCGCGTTCGCCGCCGGTTTCTCCGCAATGAAATCCTCGGTGCGCGTCCGCCACGGCAGCTCATCCGTCCAGGTTTCGTACGGCGCCGGGCAGTCAGGGACGGGAATCATGATCGTCTGTGCCGTGAAGGGATTGTGGTAGGTCGTCTCACTGTCGGGAGCGGGCAGCCCGTATTTATCATAGGCCGGATTGCTGCGCGGGCCGCCGGTTTGAATCGCGGTTGGGTAGTGGTCTGTCCAGGCGGTGTAAAACGGCACGCGGAACACCAGGTAGTAATGATAGTGCCAAATTTTCCACTCGCCGTTTTCCTTAATAAACGCCGCCTGAACACGGCCCCAGCACCAGGTCGCGACGGGCTTTGACGCTTCCCCGCCCCCGTCGGGCCCGAGACGCGGATCGGTCTCATGTCCGGGGGATTGCCATACGGCCCGGGCTGTTTGGCCGTCGCCCGCGACGACAATCTGGGGGCTTGCAAGCTGGTGATTGAACAGGACGCCCTCGAAGGGCCTGACGGAGCCGAATTTCTCAAACCATTCGCGGATGCGGACGATGCCCTTGTATACGCCGTAATCCTCAATCTCCAGCGTGCAGTCCTCTCTGTCGGCAAACAGCTTCCAGCTGTCGCGCATGGACGGATAGTCCGGGTCGTCGTGACGGCACTGCCATGACATGAATTTGCCCATAAGCCGGGCGATATCGTTGACGGCGGCGACTCTGCCGAGCTTGTGCAAGGCCGCCCTTCTGCGCGCCTCAAGCGCGTTTATTCGCGCCTCCAGGGCTGTTATCTTAGCTTCAATGCTCATTATGTAGGCCCCCTTTACGCCGGACCCATCGCGTCCGTCCAGGTTTCATAGTTTTCCGGACAAGGCGGATACGGCAGCTGTACGGTCTTCAGCGAATAGGCGTTGTGATAGGTCGGTGGCGCGTCCGGTTCCGGAAGATATTGCCCGGCATAGCCGGGGCGTTCTCTGTACGGTCCCGTATACGCCGGACTTCTGCCTTCGGCGCAGTCCGCCCAGCTCCTGTAGAAAGGCGCGCTCATATGCTGGTAATAGTGGTAATGCCAAATTTTCCATTCGCTGTCAAGCTTTAAAAAATCGGCGCGGATTGTGCCGTAATTCCACAAAACGGCCGGATTCCCCTCTCGGCTTCCGTTTTCCTTGTTGCGCGGGTCCGTGTCGTGGCCGACAACTTCCCATACGCCGCGCGCGCTCATACCGTCGCCCGCCACGACAATCTGCGGGCTGGTGAGGTTGCGTTCAAACTGAACGCCCACAAAGGGCCCCGCTTCATAGAACGCCTCGAACCATCGGCGGATATGGTCGATCCCCGCATAAACGCCGTTGTCTTCGATCTCCAGAGTGCTGTCCCGCCTGTCGGCAAAAAGCGTCCAGGCGTCACAAAGCTTCGGGTAGTCCGGATTCCGGTGACGGGTCTGGCAAATCGTTACGAGCTTGCCGATAAGCCGCTTGATTTCATTTACCGAGGCGGCGCGAGTCACTTCGTTGTGCAGCGTTTTCTGCTCTTCATGCAAAGCCTCCAGCCGCTCACGCATCGCGTCGAGCTTGTCTTTCATCGTATGTTTCCCTCCTCACTAAAAGTTAGCCTGCTAGCATTTTATAATACTTTAAATCTGTCCGTCAAGATAAATATAGCATACTAGCTAATCTGCGGAAACACCCATACAAACATCAAAAAAACACACCGTTGCTGTATATTGACTTGATACCCATATTATCCAATAATAATGATGCACCAATATTTAAGGCCGCACTTTTCATCGATGTGAACGGTTTGGAGGACGCATTGAATGGCAGAAAAAAAAGTCACTTTGGAGATACTTGAGCCCCGCGGCGAGCTATCCAGCAACAAAAGGTACGGGCTGACAAATCCCCGGGCCGGCGACTTAAACGGAAAGCGGATTGCTATTTGCAGCGAAAAGCCTGATTCGGAGATGTTTTTCGACAAAATTGCCAGTCTTCTCAAAGAAAAATACCCGACTGCCGAAATCCTGCGCTTCCCCTCTCCGACGAATCCATTCGTTCCCGACAACACGGCCGAGGTCGCGGCAGCCTGCGACACCTGGCTGGAGGGCATCAAGACGTCGACCTCGGGCAAGCAGGCGCCGGAGGTAGACCTTGAAAAAATGGGCAAGCCCGGCGCATCGCTGTGCGTCGACAGCCTGTTAAAGCAAAAAAGAGCGCACGTCGATACTGCGGGCATGCCGACGGTCCGCGTTGTTTCTATTCCCGCCATGGACTATTTTAAAGCGAAATCCAGCCGCGAGCGGATGGATAAGGTCGCCGAGTCGGCGTTTGACGACGTGGTAAAGGCTCTGACGGAGCCTCTGACAGCAAAGGAGCGGGATGTCAAGGACTTTACATACGATTATTCACCCAAAAAGTTTACCGGCGCGACGTATTCACAGGCGTACGAGAACTTTTTACAGTATTGCGCCGATCATTTCATAGGCGACGGCATGCCGTTGGTACCGCCGACAAGGGAGGCGGTCGAGGAGATGCTCAAAGGCACAAGCATCCCCCGCGACAAGGTGATCGGGCTTATGGAGCCGGGCCTGGGTATCGCCACCGTCGAAAAAATCGCCGTGAGCGCCGTTATGGCGGGCGCGAAACCGGAGTATCTGCCCATTATCATCGCGATGGTCGAGACTATAACCGACGTCAATTTCAACCAGTATCATATCGTCAATGAAATAATGCCCGTTTTCTTCCTGAGCGGCCCCATTATCGACGAGCTCGGCATAAACAGCGATATCGGATACTTAGCGCCGGGCTACAGGCAAAACAGCACAATTGCCCGCGCGCTGAGCCTTTGCACAATGAACATCGGCTGGCGGCTGATGAATGCTTATTCATCCCCCGGCGGCATGGGTCAGCCGGCGGCGTACACAAACTACTTCATCCCTGAAAATCAAAAAATGAGCCCGTGGGTCACCTATGCCGAGAGCGTCGGCTTCAAGCCCGGAGACAGCATTGTCACGGCATGCGAGACCCTGGCCGCGATACGCGGTCCGTCCGAGACGCTGTCGATCGCTTCCCTCGAGGAGGATCTCACGCAAATGAAGGGTATTTTCGCTTTAAAACCAAGCATCGGCGGTAAAAACGACCCCGAAAATGCCCGCTACATGGTCGTTATGCACCCGACCTTCGCAGGCCAGCTCCATGAGCGCGGCTTCACGCGCGAATCGTTTATCCGGTGGCTTCACGACGAAAACACGATTGACTGGGATATGATGAGCGAAAAGGAACGCAGGCAATTCAGAAAAGCCGCCGAAGAAGGAAACATGTTCGGCGTCAGGCCGGAGGATTGTAAGCCCGGTCTTCGCCTGGAGCCTTTTACAAAACCTGAGCATGTCGCGCTTATGGTCTCGGGCGGCGCGGCCGGCGGCGTCCTCGTATTCTGGACGTTCGGCGGTTCGACGGCGCTCGTTGACGGAGTGAAAGCCCCGAGACCGTTTATGCACAAGGTCGTTCGCGGCGCGACGCTGACCGAAAACGGCAAGTAATAGGACGCACCGCAAGGAGAACGTATGGAACGGATCAAGTTTTCGATGTCGGAAATCGACAACGCCACAGCAGCGGTCACCCCTTTCGGGATGAAGCTGACCGTATTTGATACCCCGATAACTCCCGGCGAGAACATGAGACTGCTGTTCGAGGGTCAAACGCCCATGTGGGTTCCGCGTTTTACGGAATTCGGCCCCATGGTCATAACCGCAAATCCCGAGTACAAGGCGAGGATGGAAGGCGGGCAGGACATGTTCGGTATCCTCTGGGAGACGGCGGAGGGCGGTTTCGGCACCATGGTCCGTCCCGGCAATCCCGCCGTCAAGGACATCAACAGCTGGGAAAATTTCGTCGTGATGCCCGATCCAGATCGGAAGAGCGTCGTGTAGGGAAAGAGTGTAGGAGTGGGGGGGGGGGGGG
>CAYMLM010000234.1:0-4917 GCA_964391385.1 uncultured Papillibacter sp. | reverse complement strand
GATAATGAGCGGTGACTGGAGTTCAGACGTGTGCTCTTCCGATCTTTCATCGGTATGCACGCCGGTCATCTCCATGTTATACGTCCCGGACCGGTCCGCGTCAAGGAGACTAAGCGTCCCGTGAGCGGTGCTGCTGTATACGCCGCCGCTCTTTTCCTGCATATAGGCAACGGTCCCGCTCAAGCTGTACGCCTCCATTTCCCCTACCGCCGCGCGCGTATGCGAAAACTGTGTCTGCGCTTCAAAGCTTGCGTCGGTCACCGTGCTTTCCACAGTCGCCGTCATTTTTTCCAGCACCGCGCCGTCCGGGTCCGTAACCTCGTACAAAAACGTCTCGGCATAGGTATTCCTGCCGGTCCCGGCATGGATATCGCGCAGGAGGATCCCGCCGCCGTCAAATCCCGTAAATCTCATTTCATTGTTCCGATTAAGGCCGTCCTCATAATAGAACAGCTCCAGTCCGAACGTCTTGTCCCCGGCCGTGAGCGTCACGCTAATACCGGCGGGCGCATCCGGCGCGAGCAGCCGGAACGTCAGGACGCACGCCTTGCGGTCGTCGCCGCCCAGCGCGTCGATGTCCCGAAGCATACCGTCGAGCCCGGTCGCGCCGTATGCCTGCGCGCCGGTTTCATACAGCGAGTTGAAGCAGGACTTAAGCGACGTATCCTGCCCGAGGAGGGCAATCAGCGCGCGGGTCACCGTCAGCGCTCTTTCCCCCATCAGCTTCAGCGTGCTCGCCGTATACGGCAGCTCGATGCCGGCAAGCTCGCCGGTCTCCTCCCCGGCGCTGTAATCCGGCTCTTTTGCGATATCGGCCACAAGCGCCAGATACGTGTCTATGGCCGCCTTCCACTCGTCCTGCGTATCTTTCGCCGCCGTTGTGTCGCAGAGGATGCGGTTGTATCGCTCGAATGCCGGCAGTGAGGCGTATGAGTCGGCGACCTGCATATTCAAAGCATGCAGCACCGCTGGTTTTTCAGCGTCCGCCTTCCTGACCAGCATCAGGTTGTCATAAAAATACAGGCCGCACCGGTTGGATAATCCGTCGGCTGTCTGTTTGTCTATGACCAGCGACGCATCGCCGGTCTCGTCGCTCAAGACTTTTTCAATGACGTATGTCGTATGGTCATCCGCGTTGTCGGCTTTTACAAAATTCAACGTCGTTTCGGTTCTGCCGCAGCCGCCGAGCCTGGCGGGGTTGAACAAAAGGTCGTACTGCGCCGCCGTCATCGCGGCGTATTGCTCTGATGCGTTTAACAGCACCTGGCCGACGCCCGCCGCGAACACTTCGCCGGCAGGGGGCGCGGACGGCCCGCCGGGGTTGTCATCCTCAGGGGGCACGCTGGCCGCGCCCTCGTACGGGTCCGTGGCGGACGGTCCGCCCGGTTCTTCCGAGGCATATGTCACCGTCTGTCTGAAACAGGACGTCAAAAGGATACAAGTCGAGACCAGACTTAGAAAAAAGGCAAGAGGGCGCAGGATTTTGTTTCGTTTCAGCATTCTCAAACCCCCAGGCTTCCGCGCTGACGCTGTTGATTTATTGTATCAGAACAAGGCTTTTTATTCAATGCCTGTTGCCAGGAGTCGTTTCCTGGCGTTTTATCCTGCTGTCTTATTTACATCGGCGGGCCGCCGTGATATCATTGTTAAAAAACAAACGACGCGCCTTACGCGACAGACTTCAATCAGAATAAAAGCGATCGCGGCCGGAAACGTAAGCGGCGGCATTTTTTATCTGCGCAAGCCGGGAGCGGCGACGCGTCAATGGAGATCTAGCTTGAAAAAAGACATGACGGCCGGCAAGGAGTGGAAGCTCATTTTGCTTTTCACGCTGCCCATCATGGCCGGTAATTTCCTTCAGCAGCTCTACAACACCGTTGACGGCATCATTGTCGGGAATTTCGTCAGCGACGAGGCGTTTGCGGGCGTCGGGACGTGCGCCCCGCTCACATTCATGTTTTTGGCGTTCGCCATGGGGCTCGGCGTCGGCGCGGGCGTCATCGTCTCGCAGTATTTCGGCGCGAAAAGGTATGATGAACTGAGCGCTTCGATCAACACGGCGCTCATCCTGCTGGGCGGCTTCGGCATTGTTTTATCGGCCGCCGCGTTTATCCTCACGCCTTTCCTCCTGCGCGTCGTCCTCGGCACGCCGGATACGATCCTGAGCTACAGCATCGTATATTTCAGGATCTACAGTGCCGGCCTCTTCTTCCAGTTCATCTACAACGCGGTCGCGTTCATCCTGCGCGGCATGGGCGACAGCAAAGCAACGCTGTATTTCCTGCTGGTCAGCACCGTCCTCAACGCGGCGCTCGATCTCCTGTTCGTCGTTGTTTTTAACTGGGGCGTCGCGGGCTCGTCAATCGCCACAGTCATATCGCAGGTGGTCTGCGCCAGTATATCTTATGTTTACCTCAGGCGGCGCTTTACGTTTGAAAACGCCGGCCGTCATTTCGACGGCAGAATCTGCAGGCAGATCCTGCGCTTCGGCATCCCCTCCGCGATCCAGCAGACAATCGTGGCATTCGGGAACACCGCCATGCAGCGCCTGGTCAACAGCTTCGGCAAGGACGTCATTGCGGCCTACGCGGCCGGCGTTCGCATCAACATGATGACCTTTGTGCCCATCGTCGGTTTCCAGGCCGGCCTGGCCAACTTTACGGGTCAGAACATCGGCGCGGGCAGGCACGACCGCGTGAAGCGCGGTTATCACGTAACGCTCCTCATGGCTATGATCGTTTCGGTCGCCTTCTGCGCCGTTTTGTACATTTTTGCCCCGACCGTCATACGGATGTTCAATCTGCAGGGCAACGCGCTGGCGCTCGGCGTGGAGCAGGTCCGGTTTTTCAGCGTCGTCTTCTGCGCGTTTACTTACTATATGATCCTCGGAGGCGTCCTTCAGGGTTCGGGAGACGTCGTCCTGCAGTCCGTGGCGACGCTGTCGGCCCTCCTGATCCGGGTCGTCGCCGGATATGTCGGGGTCCACATCGGCATCCTCGGCTACAACGCCGCCTGGGTGACCAATCCCATCGGCTGGGTCGCGGCCATCCTCATCACGACGATCCGTTACCTCTCGGGCCGGTGGAAGACGAAAGCCGTCGTCCGTCATACCGATTCGCAGGAAGAACAGCCCCTGTGTCCGGATGACACCATTCAGTGAGCTCTCGTTCCTTTTTGGAACATCTAGCGCACAATATGGAGGCCGTTATGCCGTACAGTTTTTATGCGCTCGTCTCCCGTATGAAAAACATCGACCGCTGGTCCCTGATGCGCAACTCCAGCCATGAAAATGTCCAGGAGCACTCGCATATGGTCGCGGTCCTTGCGCACGCTCTCGCCGTCATCGGCCGCGAGGTCTACGGAAGGGACGTCGATCCCGGGCGCGCCGCGGCGGCGGCGCTGTTTCACGACGCCTCGGAGATCTTCACCGGCGACATGCCGACGCCCGTCAAGTACCACAACCCGGAAATCATCGCCGCGTACAAAAAGGTCGAGACGCTTGCCTCTGACAAGCTGCTGACCACGCTCCCGCCCGAGCTGCAGGGCGCGTACGCGCCGCTGCTGACGCCGGAGTCCGGCTACACAGCGTCGCTCATCAAGGCGGCCGACAAGCTGGCCGCCTACATCAAATGCCTCGAGGAGCTCAAAACCGGGAATAATGAATTCAGGTCGGCCGCCGACCAGACCCACGGCAAGCTGATGTCGCTCGGCATGCCGGAAGTCGGTTATTTCATGGAGCATTTCATCGAATCCTTCGGCCTGACGCTCGACGAGCTGTCGGCCGGTCAGGATGAACGCCATTAACGGGAGGAATCACTATGCGCGCCATCGTCACGGTCATCGGCAAGGACCAGGTCGGCATCATCGCCGACGTCTGCTCGCTGCTCGCCTCTAAGGGCGTCAACATTCTCGACATCAGCCAGACGATCCTTCAGGAATACTTTACGATGATCATGCTGGTCGACCTTGCCGGGTGCAGCATCGCGTTTGACGTGCTGTCCGGTCAGCTGGGAGAAAGCGGGCAGGTTCGCGGTCTGTCCATCCGAATCCAGCGGGAGGACATTTTCGAGGCCATGCACCGGATATAAGGGCCCACCCGCCTGCTAAATAAAGAGCGGGTCTGCGCTCCGCGTCCCGCTTTAACTTGAAGTTGGGCCTTGCCCTTATGATTCCCGACAAATCGGGTCTGCGCCGCCGCACAACGCGCAGCCGACTATAACTGGAGGCAGTCCGCCATGATCCACGCCAACGAAATCCTGCAGACCATCGAGATGATCGACCAGCAGCATCTCGACATCCGCACAATCACCATGGGCATATCCCTGCGCGACTGCGCGCACCCGGAGATCTCAGTCTGCTGCCGGAAGGTATACGACAAGATAACGCGGCTTTCCGAAAACCTTGTCAGGACGGGCAATGAGATCCAAAGCGAGTTCGGCATCCCGATCGTCAACAAGCGCATCTCCGTGACGCCTCTGGCCCTCGTCGCCGAAAGCTGCGACACGGACGACTTCGCCCCTCTGGCCAAGGCCATGGACGACGCGGCCGCCGCGGTCGGCGTCAACTTCATCGGCGGATTTTCGGCTCTCGTGCACAAGGGCTTCACCGGCGGGGACCGGCGGCTCATCGACGCCATCCCCCGCGCGCTGGCGGAGACCCGGCGCGTGTGCTCAAGCGTCAACATTGCCACGACGAAGGCCGGCATCAACATGGACGCCGTCGCGCTCATGGGCCGGGTCATCAGGGAAAGCGCGGAGCTGACCGCCAAGGACGGCGGCATGGCGTGCGCAAAGCTTGTCGTCTTCGCCAACGCCGTTGAGGACAACCCGTTCATGGCGGGCGCTTTCCACGGCATCGGCGAGCCGGAATGCGTCATCAACGTCGGCGTCTCCGGCCCCGGCGTCGTATTCCACGCGC
>CAYMLM010000233.1:0-4941 GCA_964391385.1 uncultured Papillibacter sp. | reverse complement strand
CCTCCGGTTCGTCGTCCGCAGGCGTGTCAAAATGTGCTGCCGGGAAACGGTCGGATTCATCGTCCGTGGATACGGCGCCGCCGACGTCCTCTCCGTCTTCCGCCGTTTCCGCCGGCAAGTGCGGCGACTGGACAGGCAGGTAAGCGGCGTTCCTGTTTTTAAACAGCCTTAGTAAACTCTTTCTCAGGCGGTACACCACGCCCGGCGTGTGCGTGTAATTGCGCGGCTCCGGACCTGAATATTTTGCTTTTTTCATTAAATATTCCTGGGAGTTGATCTGTTTGCCGTCGTAGACCTTTTGCGTGTATTCGCCGTCCGGTCCCAGAGTCCAGGCCTTGACGTTCCCCGAGAGCTGCAGCTTCAGGATGCCCAGAATCCGGTTTTTGGCGTGTGCGTCGAGTACGGGACAGGCAATCTCGATCCGGCGCTCGGTATTGCGCGTCATGAGGTCGGCCGAGGAGATATACATTTTCATATCGTCGCCGCTGCCGAAGCAGTAGACCCTGCTGTGTTCCAGAAAACGGCCGATGATGCTCGTGACCGTAATGTTCTCCGTTTTACCCGGAACACCCGGGATGAGGCAGCAGATGCCGCGGATGATGAGCTCGGTTTTGACGCCCGCGTTCGAGGCCTCTGACAGCTTGTCGAGGATTTCCCTGTCCGTCAGGGAATTCATCTTCATGATTATGCCGGCGGGACGGCCCTTTATGGCCTTTTCGATCTCGGCGTCGATGAGGGAGGTGATCGTGGGTTTCAGCCAGCACGGCGCGACGAGCAGGCGCGTATACCGGCCCTCGATATTGGAAATGAGCATATTCTTGAAAAACTCGTTGGCGTCTCGGCCGATATCCATGTCGGAGGTGATGAGCGAGAAGTCCGTGTATAGCTTGGAGGTTTTTTCGTTGTAGTTGCCGGTCCCGATCTGCGTGATATACTGAAGCCTGTTTCGCTCGTGCCGCGTGATGAGGCAGACCTTGGAATGGACCTTGTAGTCCTTGAAGCCGTAAATGACCTTGCAGCCCGCCTCCTCAAGCCGTTCGGCCCACTCGATGTTGTTCTGCTCGTCGAAGCGGGCCCGAAGCTCCATGATGATTGTGACGTCCTTGAGGTTTTCGGCCGCGTCGATCAGGTACTGCGCCAGCCGGGACTTGACATCGAGCCGGTAAAGCGTGACTTTGATCGATATGACGGCGGGGTCGGCGGCCGATTCCCGGACCAGCTGCAAAAACGGCTCCATGCTCTCGTACGGATAGCTCAGCAGGATATCCCGCGACAGGACCTGTCTTGTGATCCGTTCCTTGGTATTGAAATCCGATGGAGACTGCGGAGCGTAGGGGAGGTACGTCACGGCGCGTTTCGTCGCTGCGGGCAGGCGGCTTTCAAGAGAATAGATGTAGGACAGCTCGAGCGGGGCTGAGCTCTGGAAAACCTGTGATTTCATGATGTTCAGCTTGGACGCGAGGTAGGCGATCAGCTCCTTGGAGCTGCCCGCGGAAAGCTCGAGCCGGACGGCCGACAGGCGCGCGCGTTTCTTGAGGATGCGCTTCATATGGTGGCGGAAGTCCTCCTCAAAGTCGTACATCTCGTCGTCCGGCTTGATATCGGCGTTGCGCGTAACTGAGATGACCGCCTTATCCTTTACGGTGTACATCTCAAATATTTTTTCGGCATTGGCGACAATGATGTCCTCCGTGAGGATGAAGCGCGCCAGGCCGCTTTTAAGAAAAACGATGCGGGGCAGCATTTTGGGCAACGGAATGATCCCGAATTTTTCGGTCTCCTTCGATTTGAGCGTGACGGCGATATTGAGCGATTTGTTTTCAATGTGAGGAAACGGGTGATGCGCGTCGATGACCTGCGGCGACAGTACGGGCAGGATGACGCTTTGGAAAAACGTGTCGATGTATTTGCGTTCGCCATCGTCAAGGTCCTTGTAATCGGCCCGGTCGATGCCAAAGTACCTCAGCTCAGCCTCCAAAAGCTCGAAGGCGGCGTCTTTTTTCTTATAGAGCGCGGGCATGACCCTGAAAATCTTCCGAAGCTGCTCCTTGATCGTCAGGCCCGATTTATTGTCTATATGTTTTTCATTGATGATGGTGAGGTCGAACAGGCTGCCGACGCGGATCATGAAAAACTCGTCCAGGTTGCTGACGAAAATTGCGACGAACTTGAAGCGCTCCAAAAGCGGCACGGATAAATCGTTTGCCATCTGGAGAACGCGTTCGTTGAATTTGAGCCAGGACAGCTCCCTGTTGGCCGTAAAGCTGGTGTCTTGGTCAAAACCCTGTGCCGGCGTCATATCTTTTCACCGTCCAATACTTTTTTTTGCAGATATCCGTCTCTGACTCCGCAGGTGCTCACGACGATCCGCGAAGCTTCAAACGACTCGGAAACCGTGGCCAGTATGACCATTCCCGTGATGACCGTGTGGATGCGGTCGGGCGCCAGCTGTATCACTTTCTTTAAGACCTTTCTGCTGTTTTTCCGGTAGGCGTTCAGGATCTGCCGGAGATTTTCGGCGTCCATGACCATGTTGTCCCCGGGGGCGTCGAACATCTCGTTGTATATCTTCCGCGCGGCGCGGACCGTACCCCCGACGCCGCAGATATCCGCTGCTTTTTTGCCGCTCAGCTCCAGGCGGCCCAGCTGGCCCAGCACATCCTGCCGGATGTTTTTGAGTCCGGTACCGTCCGGCACGATCGCCGGCGCATGCTTCAGGGACAGGTTGAGCGAACCGACAGGCATACTGACGGCGTCCAGGATTTTTTTGTTTTCAAAGCGGACCAGCTCGGTGCTGCCGCCTCCGATATCGACAAGGAGCCCCGACAGGAGCGTTGTCGCGCGAAGGGCTTCGTAAAAATCCAGCTTCGCCTCGTCCTCGCCCGACAGCACGTCGACGTCATAGCCGGTGAAGGCCTTGATGGCCCTTAAAACCTCGTCCGCGTTTGAGATGTTTCTCAAGGAGGCCGTGGCGAAGACAAAAGTGTTTTCGATATTGAAATACGTGAGGATATCCCTGAAATTATTGAGAACGCTGCACGCTTTCGCTATTCCTTTTGCGTTCAGGACCCCGTTCGTGACGTAGCCGAGAAGCCCCGCGACGGATTTCTTGCTCAGCATGAGCTCGGTCCGGCCGTTTTCATATTTGTAGATCGACAGACGGATCGTATTGGATCCCAGGTCGACAATTCCGCAGATCATATAACCTCTTCCCATATAAACGGTCTTGTGTGTCATTTACGATATAAAATATCACATTTTTCAGCTTTTTTAAACACTTTTCATGTTAAATCTTTGTATGACGTGCAGTCGGCGGCGGCGGCAGCCGGCGCGTATGGTATGAATTGTCTTGTGAACAGGTACGGCATGTAATATAATGTTTACGGATAAATGCGTCGGCATCCGCTTTGTCAAAGGTTTTCTGCTTTGTCTGAAGGCTGCGCGCACAGCAAGGGAGGATCATCATGGTAAAAAGACTGACAGCTTTGTTTCTGTTATGCCTTGCGCTTTTGCTGACTTCCTGCGCGAAAAAGGAAGCCGCGCCAGCGGAGACGCCGGCCGCCGGCTCGCCGGTACAGCCGAGCGTATCCCCGCCCGAAGCACAGCCGAGCGCCCCCGCCGAATCGGGAACCCAGGCTTTCCTGGCCGGGGAACCGTCGGCCGCGCAGGTGGGACGGTATCTGACGGACAACGCGCCGGGCCTGACGGCAAGCGACGGCGACCTGCTGCTGGAGCGGCTGATTCTGCTTCAGCAGGATCTTGCCTATGTGATGAACGTCCGGATCTGGGAAGAGGCGTACAAGTCGGCGCTGGAGGATACGATGGGCGGCGTTTTTGATCCGGGTAAAATCGGCGATATAAAGGATGACGGCGTGAAAGCCATGTTTACGGAGATTGCCGACGCGGTCATGACGGTCGTCCGTTACGAGGAAACGCCGGTATTTGAGACGGATTGGACACGGTTGCAGGAGATCGGCGGCGCATTTTCTCAGGAGGCGGCTGAAATGATCGTTTACCGCGGCCGGCTGCAGGGCAATTATTACGGTGTGGACACGGCGGGATTTGACCTGCTGGCTGCCGATATCGCGGCTGTCGAAGACAAGTTGGCCGGACTTGACGGTTTTATTCGCTGGCAGCTGCACAAGGTCTACGCGCGACAGGTTTCGGAGCTTTTCATCGGGCCGGAGGGATCTTTCCTGAGCGAATACGCCGATGCGGACTCGGCGTATCTGTCGAGGCTGGAGCAATACGCGGGGATGTACGACGGCAAATTCGGCCAGCTGTGCCGGGGCTTGTACGAGATGCGGGGAGACGACAGCCAGACGGTCGTCGACTATTTAAACGGAGCGCTCATATTCCCGCCGGATTACCCCCTGACGGCGGAGGTCGTCGTATTCGAGGAAAACGAAACCTGGCTGAGCCTCCCGGCCATATCGGGCGCGGACGACGCGCTGACGGAACAGCTGAATCTGACCGTCAGGGATACGGCGCTCGCGATGACCGAAAGCGGCCGGACAGACCAGACGGCAAACGCCTATGTGACCGTCTGCGGCGGCTACATGAGCGTCACGTTTGCCTGCGGGTACCTGGATGCTGACAGCCAGTATCATTACGAAGAGACGAGTCTTGTGTTCGATCTCGCGACAGGGAAAAGCGTGACGCTGGACGAGATCGTCGGAAAGCCTTTTTCCGACTATAAGGACGCGCTGCTGGCCTCCATGCGGGGGTACAACATCCCGGCCGACCTCACGGAGCCGTTTGCGTTTTCGCTGACCGACAGCGGGCTGACGGTTTCTCTGCCGTCCGGGGACGGAGACTGGCCTGACTATTATATCGTCACCTTCAACGGACTGAGAAGCTTTATGGATATCTCCAAGCTATATTGAGACCGCAAAAACAGTCAGGCCAGCCCAAAAAAAGGCCGGCCTGCTTATTATGGGT
>CAYMLM010000232.1:3598-4960 GCA_964391385.1 uncultured Papillibacter sp. | reverse complement strand
CGTCCTCGAGGCGGTCGGGCAGGCCGGGGAAGACGGCGTCGTCTGCGCGCTCGGGTCGCTGTACTTTTCGGGCGATGTCCGCGAGGCCGTCCGGAATATTTAAAGAATCGGATAAAACAAGGTCAAAAAAACAGCACACTGTCCATTGTGCTGTTTTTTGCTTTCCTTTATAATGGAGTACATTATTACTAAAGCCGGTGATTTACATTATACAGATACAGCTCGAAATCATCCTGCTCGCGGCCGTCGGTTTTTTTATCACGAAGAAGGGGTTCTTCTCGGCCAAAACGAGGCAGGACATGACGGACGTCATCATTTACGTCGTCCTGCCGTGCAGCATCTTCCACTCGTTCGAGGAGAGCCTGACGCTCGATGTCCTGCGCCAGTGCCTGGTCGTGTTTATCATTGCCATGTGCGTGCAGATTCTCTACATGGTCCTCAACCCGATCCTGTACCGGCGCTTCCCGGTGGAGCGGCGCGTCGTCATGCAGTACGCCACCATCTGCAACAACGCCGGGTTTATGGGCCTGCCGGTCATCGAAGCCGTCTTCGGGTCCACCGGCGTCCTGTACGGCTCGATCGTCCTGATTCCGATCCGGATTTTCATGTGGACGGCCGGCCTGTCGCTTTTCACGAAGTCGGATAAAAAGCAGTCCTTCAAACGCCTGGCGACGCATCCGTGCATCTGGGCGGTCATCCTGGGCTTTGGGTACATGTTCCTGCCGTGGCGGCTGCCGGCGTTCCTGTCGGGCGCCATCAACGTGCTCGGCCGGTGCACCATGCCGCTGGCGATGCTCATCGTCGGCTCGATCCTGAGCGAGGTCAATTTCAAGACCGTATTTAATAAAGCCGCCTTTTATTACTCCGCGCTCCGGCTGGTCGCCATCCCGGCCGTCATATTCGCCGTTTTAAAGCTGATCGGGGCCGACCCGGTCGTGACGGGCGTGTCCGTGCTGTCGGCCGCGATGCCCGCGGCGCTCGTCACGGCCATGCTCGCGCAGAAGTACGGGCGGGACGCGGCGTTTGCCTCGAAGGTCATCTTCGTCTCGACGCTCTTTTCGCTCGTCACGCTCCCCGCCGTCGCCTGGGTGCTCACCTCCGGCGTGATCTGATAAGTACGATATATGGAAATATAAAAATCCCCTGCCGGGCCGGCAGGGGATAGCCATGTTATTCAGCTTTTCCGAATGGCAGGCGTGTAAATTTTCCCACGTCTTCGGCCCAATCGATGAGATTATTTGTAGCGGTTTTGATATCCTGGAGTATTTCGGAGTGCTCATTTAGCTTTTCGGAGTGCTCATGGAGTATTTCGGAGTGCTCATGGAGTATTTCGGAGTGCTCATGGAGTATTTCGGTATGCTC
>CAYMLM010000232.1:0-3498 GCA_964391385.1 uncultured Papillibacter sp. | reverse complement strand
TTTCGGAGTGCTCATGGAGTATTTCGGAGTGCTCATGGAGTATTTCGGTATGCTCGTTTAGTTTCTCTTCAATTTTCAGAAAATTGTTATCCATGTTGTTTTGCATTTCTGCCAGCTTTTGCAGGATAAGCTCGTCGTTTGTCATAGCGCATACTCCCAACCTATGGCATTTGTCGTTGCGTATGGTTAAATGATAAATGCGGCACGATAAAAAATCAAGCTGTTTTATTGTCACATAGATGTGTAGCCTGTATGGCAGCTATTCCGCAAGCCCATACGTGCGAACCACATTTTGCACGAAGGCAATGCCGTGGCCCGGCTTGTCGATCTTGAAGTTATCGCGGATCGAGGCGACGATCGGTTCGGTTTGCTCCTGCCTGGCAATAATGAGGACAATTTCCTTTTCCGGCTCGATTTCCATCGAGAACAATTTGCTTGTCTCGTGGATGCCGGAGCCTCTGGCGTTGATGATTGTCGCGCCGTTCGCGCCGGCGGCCGTCGCCGCCTCAACGACGGCCTCGCCCTTGCCTTTATCGACAATGATCATGATCGACTGGTACATCGTGTTTTCTGTCCTTTCCCGAATCGTTTGACTGTTGCAGACACAGCTTCTCGAGCCGCAGACCCCGCTGACGTCAACGCTGTAGGCGATGCCGTGGTTCGGTTTGTACAGCTTGAGCCCTTTTTGTAGATTTTCAAGCGCCGCGGCGCTTGTTTTGCTGTCGGCGGCCAAGAGAACGATCTCCCGCTTGACATCGCACAGGGCAAGCATCTCCAGCAAACGGTTCCTGCTGGTGCCTCTTCCCATAACGATCGTTCCCCCGGTCACCCCGCTTTGCTTGGCGATCTGCAGCACCTTGCTCCCTTTGCCTTCACCGACGATCACAAAGTTCAATTCCAGATCAGGAGCTTCAGGAATCTCGCTCATCTTCTTCAATTCCACCTTTTCTTGATTTGATTTTATAGATTAAGCCCAAAATCTGCAGCGTCAGCAGCGGGGTGAGCGCGACCATGGCGATGATGCCGAAGCCGTCGGCGAGTACGTCCGCGCCCTCTATCGCCTCCGCCGCGCCCTGCGCGAAAGCTAAAATGAACGTTGCGGTCATCGGGCCGGACGCGACGCCGCCGGAGTCGAACGCGATCCCGACGAATAGGTCGGGCACGAGATACGACATGGCAACCGACAGGATATAGCCCGGCAGCAGATAATGCCACAGCTGCAGCTGCGGAATAATGATACGGAGCATCGACAGCGCCACGGCGATGCCGATCCCGGCGGACAGGGCGGCCAGGATCGTCCTTTTTTTTACGTAACCGCTCGTGACCTCCACGACCTGATTCGTCAGCGCGTGCACAGCCGGTTCCGCCAGCACGGTGACAAGTCCCAGAAGAAAACCGATTGCGACGAGCAAAGGCATATTGCCCAGCGACGCGACCTTAAAGCCGACCAATATGCCGACTTCGAAAAAACCGGCGTTGACGCCGGTCAGGAGCAGCGTCAGTCCGAAAAACGCGTAAAAAAGCCCCAGCAGAATCCTTCGGGTTTGCTTTTTCTCAAGCTTTTTTGTCTTGATCTGCAGGAATAAAAAAATCAGAAGGATCGGAGCCAGCGCGATCAGGATTTCAAGCGCGATATTCGGCAGCTTCTGAAGAAAGGGCATAAGGACGGCGGGCGAATCGGTCAGGTTTGAGTGCAGGCCTCCGGTCAGCTCCTCCGTTTTTAAGGAGATATTCATAATCATAACGGAGATAATGGCGCCGGTTGAGACGATCGCGACGAGCCCGAAGCTGTCCTTTTCCGCTATGGTACTGTCTTTCTTTAAGCTCGATACGCCCAGCGCCAGAGCCAGGATAAAGGGGACCGTGAGCGCCCCGGTGGTTGCCCCCGACGCGTCGAAGGCGATGGGCAGGAATTCGGACGGCGTGAAGAAGGACAGGATCAGGATGATCAGATAGCAGCCCGACAGCACAATTTTGAGCGGCACGTTGTACAGGATGCGCGTGAAGCCCGCCGCAAGCATAACGGCGATACCGACGGAAACGACGACAACGATTTTGAGTTTGGGGATAAGCCCGGCCGTCACCGCGTCGATCTGCCCGGCCAGTATGTGCAGATCCGGTTCGGCGATCGATATGAAAAAACCAAGCAGAAGTCCAAAGGCCAGAACAATGAGGATTCTGTTCGTTTTTATAATGGCAGATCCGATAAAATGCCCGATCCTGTCAATGCCGATTTCGACGCCGAACAGGAAGAGGGACAGGCCGAGTGTAATCAGCAGCGCGCCGACGACAAAGCGGATGAGATGCGTCCAATCCATCGGAGCGGCCGTAAAGCTCAGGATCAGAACGATGACGACAATCGGGGAAACGGACAGGGCCGCCTCCTTTAATTTTTGCGTCAGTCCGCTCAACCATTATCACACCCTTCGCATGTGCATCCGACAGCCATAGCCACAGCTGGAAACCGCCGCGTACCGGTGCGCCGCCGGCTATCATCCGGATACGGAAATAAAGCGTTATTGAATGTAAATTTACCATATAACACGCGCGATTACAAGGCAAGTGTTGCCAATGCGGATTTAATCGGGACGCCGGACGCGCCGGAATTGCGGATTGACGATGTGCTGATGACGAATATGACGGATTTATTAGCAAATCTTGCAGCGGTGTTATTTGGCATCCGGATGCAGCTCGACACAAAATGTATAAAATGTACAAATACAGACAAAATAGCGCCCACAATTTCGTATAATCGGAATGAATAACATGTGTTTACTTGACGGCGGCAAGACTTTATAATAGTACTGTTGATTTTTTCAATGCATGAAACGATTGTTATGCATTCAAATCGAACAGCACACAGTGTGTGTGTATCATAAGGAGGGCATTACAGCATGAGCAAGTTGCAGGGCGTTTACGAACAGGTGCTCAAACGCGACGCGAACGAGTCTGAATTTCTGCAGGCGGTGAAGGAGGTTCTCGATTCTCTGGAACCGGTTGCCGAGAAGAACCCCCAGTTTCTCGAGGCGGGCATTTTCAACAGGATCGTCGAGCCTGAGAGAATGGTCGTTTTCAGAGTGCCGTGGGTGAACGACGAGGGCAAGGTCGTCGTCAACAGGGGCTACAGGGTTCAGTTCAACAGCGCGATCGGCCCGTATAAGGGCGGACTGAGATTTCATCCGTCCGTCACGCTCAGTATCATCAAGTTTCTCGGCTTCGAGCAGATCTTCAAAAACTCGCTGACCGGCCTGCCCATGGGCGGCGGCAAGGGCGGAAGCGATTTCGACCCGAAGGGAAAGTCCGAAGGCGAAATCATGCGTTTCTGCCAGAGCTTTATGTTCGAGCTGGCCAGGCATATCGGGCCGGACACGGACGTGCCGGCGGGCGATATCGGCGTCGGCGGACGCGAGGTCGGATATATGTTCGGCATGTACAAGAAGCTTAAAAACGAGTTAGATCGGAAGAGCACACGTCTGAACTCCAGTCACCGCTCATTAT
>CAYMLM010000231.1:0-4960 GCA_964391385.1 uncultured Papillibacter sp. | reverse complement strand
ACAATATCATATTGCTAATGGCTGCTCAGATCGGTACCGTCAAGAGTTTTGCGCAAATTAGTTTGCAGCCCTGGTAGTTAGGGGCTAGCCAGCTATTGAATCCGACGTCGGGCGGATATAAAATCCGCCCCTACAAAATAAAAACGGAAGCACTCCGGAAGGAGTGCTTTTTGCATACGCGAACGCCGCAGGATTTTTACGTTCTTTTCGCCACCAGCGCCTCCAGGCTTTCGCCGATGGATTCGCGCAGCATCTTTTGCCGGATGCTGAAAAAGGTCACGATCGTCTCCCGGAGCAGAACGCGCGTTTTTTTGTCCATGTGCCGAAGCTTTTTGATCGCCGTGTCGATGAAGACAAGCCGTTCCCTGGAGAGGTCCGACAGCGTCTGCGCCCCCGACGCCCGAATGAGGTCGAACAGCGCCTCGACGAACTGCTCCCGCTGCTCGAGGGAGAGCGCGCCCAGCCAGGAGCGCAGCGCGTCGCTCGTCTGTCGGCTGAACTTGGACAGTTCCTTTTCATATACGAACGACTTGCCGCGGACGACCCATGTGAGCGGATTGTGCGACAGGAAGCCTTTTTCGGTGCTTGCCACGATCGTGTAGTCGTCGCCGTGCTCGAGGAGCATGCCGACGACGGACGACTGCGGAATGAACGTGCGGATGCGCCGTTCGATACGTTTGTAGCCGTCCGTGCCGCTCAGGGAGACATGGAAGCCGGGGCCGTCGTTGTTGTAGACGGCCTTGATGCGCCGGCGGATGCTTTCCGTCGTATGTACGGCCGCGAAGACGGCCAGATTCCCGCCTTTCGAATGGCCGCCGAGCGTGATGCGCCCCCTCAGCTTCGGGACAACGGCGTTGATATATGTCACGGCCTGGGACTGGGCCGGCACGACGGCCCTGAAGCTCATGAGGAAATCCTCTTTCCAGCCGGCCAGATTGTCGTCCGTGCCGCGAAAGGCGATAAAGTGATCGTTTTTGCCAATCGAGAAGACCACGGCGGAAAACTGTTCCGGCTTTGCATTGTCCAGGATGTTGACATAGTTTGACACAACGATGCCGCCGAAACGCTCGGTGTCGGCCGCGAGCGCCATAAGCTCGGAATAGCGCGGCATCAGCTTGCTTTTTTGTTCCAGACGCCCGAGAGCCCGCAGCTCGTCCGCGGCGCGCCGGACGCTTACGCCGGCCTGGCCGGGTCCGTCCGGGACGACCCCGTCGAACATACTGTAGGCCAGGCTGGAGAAAATCAGATTGTCGACCTCGTTGAATCCGTCGCACTCAAAGCTCAGGTCGCCGCGCCACTGGAGATATTCAAATACATCCGACATGATGGCCTCCCATGCGCCGCGGCGCAGATGGATTTCCGCCTGCTTCGTATGGTATGATTATAACATATATTACATAGATTTACAGAGTATTCGGCAACATTCCGGAATAAAAACGCCGATGCGACAAACGGCGTCCGCCTCACGCTCAAAAAGATCCTTCGGACGGGCTTATCCCGTGCCGGAGGATCTTTTTTCAAAGGATCGGCCGTCCGGATGTTCGGCTCAGCCGTCCGCCTTACTTACAGGGACTTGATGAACATCTGCGTCCAGTAATACGTCCCGTTTGACTTTTTGGCCACCCCGACGCCGATCTGATTATACGACGGGCTGAGGATATTGGCGCGGTGACCGGCAGAGTTCATCCAGGAGTTCATGACCTCCTGCGGCGTACGCTGCCCGTAGGCGATGTTTTCCCCGGCGGCCGAGAAGCGGATGCCGAAGTTCTCCATCATGTTAAACGGGGAGCCGTATGTCGGCGAGGTATGGCTGAAGTATCCCTTGTTGATCATGTCCTGGGACTTGTATCGGGCTACCCGGCAAAGCTCCCAGTTTGATTTGAGCATGCCGAGGCCGTTCGCGGCCCGCTGCTTGTTGACAAGTTCGATAACCTGCTGCTCAAGCGTCTTGACGTCGTCTATGCTCGGGATGCTGATCTTCTGTCCGACATAGATCCAATCGGGATTTTTTATCTGCGGGTTTGCTTTGATCAGTTCGCTCACGCCGATCTGGTAGCGAACGGCTATCTTCCACATGGTGTCGCCCGGGGCGACCGTATGCGTGCCGCTTTGCGCGAAGGCGCTCTCCGGCAATATCAATAAAACGAGCGTCAATAATGCGAAGGCGAATCTTTTCACGTTTGAGATCTTCATACAACCATTCTTTCTCCGGCGGCGGTTTGCTCCGTCATCTCCCGCCGGCCAGGATGACGGTTTTTTGACGATCGCTGTCGTGCCTGCCCGCTTATTATCTGCATATTTGTTGTTAAACGAGGCCTTGCACTATGAATTTAGCTGGAACGGGCGAGAAAAATTGGCAGAGTATTGAAAATAATATGAGAAATATGATATTATTCTCATATTTAATGCATTATTGTGTCGTGTTGCTTAATATTTTCCGACATTCTGCCGATAAATAAGGAAAAGCGCCGCGTGACATGAAACGCTAAACATGGGTGACAAAACTGATGAAAAAAAAAGGGTTCAGCGTATCGTTTAACAGTCTGATAAACAACCTGGAAACGATCGGAAACAAAAACACCCTGCTCGTCTGGAGCTTGATCCTGATTTTAATTATGGCAGCGGTAACCAGCGCAGTCTTCTTTATTGTCTTTCGGCACGTGGACAGCACGAACGCCCTGCTCAGCAGCGCGGCGTCTCTGGGGCTGGCCGCCGCTTTTTATCTGGTTTACCGGTTTGTCCGGGCGGAACGGCTGAGGTCGAAATTCTGCGTGCTGTTTTTTGTTTTGACCCTGTTTTTCATCATCTGGAGATATTACTTACAGATCGGTCCGGCCGTCTGGACGGTCGCATTTTCGATCATTATACTTGCCACAATCAGCGACAACAGGCTCATGCTCAGGGTCATGACTTTTTGTCTGCTACTTGTCGGCGTTGTTTTATGGATAAAAGACTACCCGTATGAAATGGGCAACGTGTATTATGCTGCTCAGTTTGTCGCATTTGCGGTGCTTTTCATCGTTTCGGCATATATACAGGCCGTGAATCTCGCGCGCTATAAAAAAATCGGGCAATATCTCAACGAGACGGAAGTGATCTCAAAAATTTCCTCCGACCTCATTACCGTCAACGCCGAGAACCTCGACGGGAGGATTAGCGACATGCTGGCAAGAAGCGCCGCGTATCTGGGCGTCGATCGCTCCATTATTCTCCTTCTGTCCAAGGACCTGAAAAAAATGACCTATGCCTACGAGTGGTGCGCAGAGGGACAGGAGGCTTTCCTTGGCAGGCTTGACAGCTTTGACGTGGATTCCCGGGAAGAATGGATTGATCAGGTCCGGAACAAGACGGTATGGATCATTCCCGATGTGGACCAGGCGGACGAAATACAAACGCCGGGCAAGAAGAGCCTACAGGAACTCAACGTCCGGGCAATGATTTCAAAGCCGTTCGAGGTTCACGGACGTATCCGGGGCATTTTGTTCTACGAGTCGCATACGAAACCTGTGGCGTGGGGGGAGGCGCACCTGAAAATGCTGACCGTGCTCACGAACCTTCTGAGCGATACGTTTTTAAAAGTGGAGTCGGAGGAAAAGATCAACGCGATGGCGTACACCGACCCGCTGACAGGCCTTCCCAACCGCGTTTATTTCAACTTGAGGCTCGAGCAGGCCGTCGCCTGGGCGGATGAAAAAAACAAGAGGGCGGCCGTCGTCTTTATCGACCTGGATGCCTTCAAGTCCGTCAACGATACAATGGGCCACGAGGGCGGCGATGCGATCCTGAAAATGGTGGGGCAGCGTCTGGCCGGCAGTCTGCCGCCCGACGGCGTGGCGGCGCGCTTCGGCGGCGACGAATTCATCCTGCTGATCCCCCATGCCGGCGAGGCGGAGGGGCTGAAAAAAATCGTTTCGGATATCATGACGGTGTTTGATGAACCGCTGACGCTGAGGGGCATGAGCTTTTCCATAATGGCAAGCGCCGGCGTCGCGGTCTATCCCGACGACAGCGACAATATCGAGCAGCTCATAAAAAACGCAGACCAGGCGATGTATTCGGCAAAAGAGCATGGTAAAAACCGGACGGTCTATTGTACCGGAAGATTGAGAGAGGAGATCGAGCGGAAGGCCAGGCTGACACACCAGCTGTACCGTCCGAATCTGACCGACGAGCTGTTTTTGGATTATCAGCCGCTTGTCGACCTTGAAACAAAGACGATCGTGGGATTTGAATCCCTTGTACGCTGGCAGCATCCCGAGATGGGCCGCATACAGCCGAATGATTTCATACCTCTGGCGGAACAGATCGGACTCATCAACCGAATCGGGGAATGGGTGCTGCGTGAAGCGTGCCGTCAAAACAAGGTTTGGCAGGACGCCGGCTTCAGGCCTGTCAGGATGTCGGTCAATCTTTCCGCAAAGCAGTTTCTGAGCCCGGATCTCATTGGCACCATAAAGCGGACGCTTTCGGATACGGGCTTGGAACCGAAATATCTGGAGCTTGAGATCACCGAGAGCACCGCCGTGAATCAGGCGGGTTACGTGCCGGGGATGCTTGAGGAGATCCGGGCGCTGGGTGTGAGCATCTCCATTGACGATTTCGGCTCGGAGTATTCGTCGCTGTCGAGAATCGCGCAGCTGCCCATCGACCGCATCAAGATGGACATGCAGTTTGTCAGCGGGATCGCGGTCCGTGAGAAAGACGAGGCAATCGCCAAGATCATCATCAATCTGGCCAGCAGTCTCGGGCTCAAGCTCGTCGCCGAAGGCGTCGAGACGAAAATACAGCTCGATTTCCTGAAAAAGAGGATCTGCGACGAGGTGCAGGGCTTCTATCTCTACAGGCCCATGCCGGCGTCCGAGATCGAAAAGGTACTCGAAGCCGTCTGACAGATCGACAAAAAACAAGGGGCTGTAGCAAAACAAAAATTGCTACAGCCCCTGGTTTATGCCCTGAAGCA
>CAYMLM010000230.1:0-4962 GCA_964391385.1 uncultured Papillibacter sp. | reverse complement strand
CCGCACGCGAGCGTCTGGTGGGGGTCCGTGTTCAACATGGCCGTCAACAACGGGAAAAATCCGTTTAACGGCGAGCAGTCGAGCCTTCAGACGGGTTATCTGTATGAGATGAACTCGATCGGGGAGGTCAGGGCCGCCGTCGAAAAAATGGGCCGGCACATCATGCGGCTGTTCATATCTGCCAACAACTACGCCGAATATATTTCGCCGTATTACTCGACGCAGCCGGCGCTTTCCATCTCGATGGAGGGCTGCATGGAAAACGGGAAGGACTGCGTCATGGGCGGGTGCAAATACAACTCCTACGGCGGCACGGCGACGGGGCTTGCAACGCTTGCCGACTCGCTGTCGACCATCAAATACATGTGCTTTGACAAGAAACTGTGCACGACCCGCCAGCTCTACGACGCCGTGATGGCAAACTGGGAAGGGTACGAGCCGCTCCGGCAGCAGATTCTCAGCGAAGTCCCGCACTACGGCAACGCCGACCCTTACGCCGACGAGGAGCTCAGGTGGTGCGTCGACCTGTACTACACGATCTGCAGGGAGATGTACAGCAAGCGCTCAAAGATTTACAAGGCCGGCCTGTACGGGGCGTCCGACCATGTCGCGCAGGGCTATCTCACCTGGGCCACGCCCGACGGCCGCAGATTCGGCGAGCCGATCGCCGACGCCATGTCGCCGGCCCAGTCGCGGGATAAAAACGGGCCGACCGCCGTGTTCGTCTCCTCGTGCTGCTTCGACCATCATCACTATCTCGGCGGCATCGCGCTCAATCTCCGGATGCATCCGTCGGTATTGAGCCGCGAGGACGGCATCGCGAAGCTGCGGGACATGACCAAGACGTACTTTGAAAATGGCGGAATGGAGGTCCAGTACAACGTCGTCGACACGGACACCCTGCGCGCCGCGCAGGCCGACCCGGCGACCTACCGGGACCTCGTGGTGCGCATCGCGGGGTATTCCGCCTACTTCGTCGAGCTCGGGCACGACCTGCAAAACGACATCATCGCCAGAAACGAAAACAGACTGTGACAACAACAAAATACCGGGGGCAGCGCGCGGCGCTGTCCCCGGTTTCTGTTTGTCTGCTCAGTTGCTCGCGAAGCCGTAAAGCTCGAGCAGGAAAAAAGACATCAGCATCATGAAGCGCACGTACGGATCATCCAGATTGACGTCGAGCAGCTCCTGAATGCGGCTGATGTGATATGTCACGTTGTTGCGGTGCATGTTGAGCTCTTTGGCCGATTCCGTCGCGTTGCGCTCCAGGCACAGATACACGTGAAGCAGCTGCAAATTGTTGCTCTTGTGGCGATTGTCGTGCTGATACAGCTTCCGGAGCATTTCATGATAATCGCTGTGATACCAGAGATCGGCGTTGGCGCCGTTTTCGCCGAGCAGGCAGTAGACGTAGCTCCGGCTGAAAAAGTGTATGTTGCTCTCTTTCCGCCTGTGCAGCCGGATATTTTTGCAGATGTGGCTCCCGCGCTTGTGATGGGCGTACTTGAGGGCCAGGGAAGACTGTTTGAAGGAGAAGGGGATTTCCCGCAGACTCGTAAAGAAGAGGCTGACGCCGCATATGGCGTCGTATTTTTCAAGGAAAGACTGCATCGTCTGGCAGATGGTATCCAGCTGATCGTCGATGCCCTTTGCGTAAAACTGATGGATCGCCACGATCCGCTGCTGGTGGCGGATAAACTTGAAGCGCGGGAATAACTCTGAGAATTCTATCAGCATTTTACCGATCGAAATATTCGGCGCGTTGTTGGGGACAATCTGGAAAAGGCAGAATTTGCCCATGAGCGGGATGCCGACGTACTGTGCGCGCTCTTCGATGATGTTTACATCGGTGATGTTACCCTCGATAAGGTCGGCGAGAAACGTGTCGTAGATGTGATTGCACGCGTTTTTCTCCTCCCAGGCGCGTTCCATGCAGACGGACAGCACGTCGGTCAGGATGCCGAACAGGTCGAGCATGCTTTTTGTCACGGGTTTTCGGTTGCACGTCAGGACGACATGTGAAAAGTAGGTCCGCCCGAATTTGAATATCTTGTGGTAGGCGGGGTATTTCGCGACCTCGCAGGTATCGTCGAGATAGGGCTCGTCGGCCATTTCCCACACCCGGAACAAATCATATTTCTTGAATAAATGTATGATTTCCTCCGGAAAGTAGCCATGCTGCCGCAGGGCTACGCAGATCGGGTCGTCGCAGGGAACGTTTCGGGAATAGGCCATCAGCATCAGCGAGGAGTCGGATACCGCGATATAGTTGTCGATAATCGGGTAGCACAAATCTATGATTTCCTGGATCGAGGCCTTTCTGATGAGCGCCTCGTGCATTTGCTGTATCCAGCCGAGGACCTCGAAGAAACGGTTTTGAACAAGCGTAAAGAGCGCGTTGATCGTAATGTTTTCATTGACGACGATGAGTCCGGACAGGCACTCGTCCGTTTCCAGGCCGTCTTTGATTCTGTCGCGCAGGCAGATGCAGTACATGCCGGGATGATCTGCGCACAAGGCCATCGCTTTGGACAGGCCGCCGACGTACAGGCACGTGTCGTCCGGTTCGGCGGGTCCGTCCGGCAGGGGCAGGCATTTGGTAAAGGATACAGGATCATCGTCGCCGACATGCGTTTCAAGACTGAACGACTCAAGGACATCGAGAATGATGCTGAGCGATATCTGCATTTTTACCCCTTCCGACTTTACTGTTTTTATAAAAAAAGTATCTCATATTACGTGAAAAAAGTCAAATTCAGCCTGCTTATCGAATGTGTTTTGTGACAAACAGACAAACATAATCCTAACAAAATATGAATTGTCATTGTCCAATGTAACAATAATCAAAGGCATTATTTTAGTATTTTCACAATATTTGGATTCGCTTCCCGCATTCCGTCTTCTGGGAAGAAAAAAATTACGGATATTCTCCACGATGTGACCATAGTTTTTATGATTGATTGTTATATTTGCCAAAGACTTCGCCTTGTTAGCGTGATATATTAGCTATATCGCATATTGATTCTTTTCTTGATTTTCTCCTTCATAATCATCGGCACACATGTCAGGCATGTGTGCCGATGATTAAGGAGGAATATGGGCCGGCACATTACGCGGATTGTCATTTCGTCCCGGTGGTGCCGGTTTGTTGTAAAAATTGTTAAAGGGGGGATGCGGCTTAGCTGGATGATTGTGTGTTCGATGGAAGCGGCAATTAACAAAAAGGGAGGTACATAAACCATGAAAAAAAAGTCTTTACCTAAACTGTCAGTAGCAGTACTGCTGGCAATCCTATTGATTTTCGGACTGTTTGCCGGCTGCGGCCAGAAGGAGACCAAAACGGAGCCGTCGGAAGAAGCGCCGGCCACAGCTTCAGCGTCAGCGCCGGCCCCGGCAAGTGAGCCGGCGGGTGGCGAAGCGTCTGGAGAAGAATATCCCGACAAGGACCCGAACAAAACAACGATCACGATGACCGCTGTTCGTCCGATTACCGGCTCCAACGCTTCATTTGAGATCTATAACTACGGCCCTGTATACAAAATGTGGGTTGATGAAGTCAACGCGGCAGGCGGAATCAGGGTCAAAGAATACGGCAATCGTCAGCTGACTATTGATTTGACTGTATACGATGACACCTCCGATGTTGGACTCATGACCGACCTTCTGATAAAAACCATGACGCAAGACAAGCCGGACTTCGTGCTTTCACCCTGCTCAACGGCGAGCCTTCAGGCTGCGGCGCCCATATTCAACGAGTACGGCTATCTGATGCTCGGCGCTGAAGGCGGCGGGACCGATACAAGGCCGCTCTATGATCAGTACCCGGACGCATTCTTTACAACAGCCTTTTCCGTACATCAGCTTCCGAAAATGGCGGAAATATTCGATGAGCTTGGCATAAAGAAGGTATTTATTACCTACATGCAGGACGCCCACGGCCTTGAGTATCTGGAGAGCACAGAGGAGGAATTCCCCAAATATGGCATTGAGTTCGAAGCGGTAGCCGCTCCCTGGGACTTTGCCGATATGACACCGATTATTACCCAGGCAATGGAATCCGGCGCGGATGCTTTCGTCGCATACTGTTACCCTCCTTGGAATGCAACCCTGATACAAAATGCTATTTCGATGGGCTACAATCCGAAGGCGTGGATGTGCGGACCCGGAGGCAGCCAGCAGTCTTTCTATGACGAAAATGGCGGCTTGGCTATTGACGGCATGATGTTTGAAGGCGCGTGGTCAGTCAACAGCGGGCCCGCTTTCGCCGACTTTGCCGAAAGGATTGCAACTTACTATGCCGGCGATCCCAACTGGGGACCGGAGTGGTGGGGCACTGCCGGATACTGGGGCGCGATGGAGATGCTCCAAATCGCAATCGAAGAGACGGGGACCCTAGATAACCATGTTGTTGCGGAATATCTGCACAACAACGTGATTGAAACAACGCTTGGCCCGATGCAGTTTGTCAATCATGAGCTGTCTCTGGATTCCTGGCCCGGGCAGATTGGCCAGTACATCAACGGCGTTGCCGAGGTTATTGATGTCGGCGAGAATAGAACGGCCGAGCCCGTCTATCCGAAGCCCGATTGGCCTGCCTCATAATACGCGGCAAACACTAGCTTTGTATATTTTTCAGTGAAAGAGCAGGCTGTCTGAGCCTATAGCAGGGTATTAGACAGCCTGTCTCTCTTAATAAAGCATCCCGATTTCTACAGATAGGAGCTTTTGCAGCATGTCAACTGTAGTTAACATATTAATTTACGGCATAATTATGGGCGGCGTATACGGGCTGATTGCCATGGGACTGACGTTACAGTACGGAGTAGGAAAAATTCTCAACGTTTCGCACGGCGAGTTTTTGATGCTCTCGGCCATGACGTCATGTGTACTGGTGCAAGCGGGATTACATCCGCTTCTAGATCGGAAGAGCACACGTCTGAACTCCAGTCACGAGATTCCATC
>CAYMLM010000229.1:2923-4963 GCA_964391385.1 uncultured Papillibacter sp. | reverse complement strand
TACTGGCGCAGGAGCTCCGAGACGGCGTCCTCGTCGGTCTCGAACGGCGTGTCGAACAGCTCGAAGTCCTTGTCCAGGAGGCTCCCGCCGATGTAGTGCAGGACGACGAAGCAGGATCGGGCCGGGCCGCGGTAGAAGCCGACGGCGTCCGTGTCGGCCATCGCGCCGGAGACGACGAACTGGCGCGAGGCGAGCGCCGAGACGGCGCGCAGGCGGTCGCGCCGGTCGGCGGCGAGCTCGAAGCGGAGGTCCCCGGCGGCGCGCTCCATCTCCTCGGTGAGCTTTTTCGTCAGCTCGGCCGTCCGCCCCTCGAAGACCTGGACGGCCTGTCCGACGGTCTCCCGGTAGAGCCCGCCGAGCGTCTCGTCCTGGCACCAGGCGCGGCAGGCCCCCATGTGGTAGTTGAGGCAGGGGCGCTCCTTTTTAATGTCGCGCGGGAACTTCTTCCCGCAGGTCGGGAGCAGGAGCGCCTTTTTGACGGCCTCGATGGCGTTTTTCGTCGCGCCGCGGCTGCCGTAGGGCCCGAGGTATTTCGCGCCGTCGTTTTCGGCGCGCTGGGCCACCGTGAACGTCGGGTAGTCGCATTTGAGGTCCACGCGGATGAACGGGTACGTCTTGTCGTCCTTGAGGCGGATGTTGTACTGCGGCGCGTGGTGCTTGATGAGCGAGTTTTCGAGGACGAGCGCCTCGAGCTCCGAGTTGGCGACGATCACGTCGAACGTGTCGACCTTCGAGACCATCGCCTCGGTCTTGATGTCGCGCCCGCCGTGGAAGTAGCTGTTGCCGCCGAAGCGGTTTAAGTCCGAGTCGTCGGCGGGCGGTCCCTGAAAGTAGCTCGAGACGCGGTTTTTCAGGAGCTTGGCCTTGCCGACATATATAACCTTCCCCGTTTTGTCCATCATTATATAAACGCCGGGCTTTAATGGCAGTCCCAGCGCCTTTTCGCGCAGCTCGTCGTAGGTCACGGCGGTCACCCCGGTTTGACGGAAATCGCATTGCGTCCGTAAAGATTACAATATGTTACATTATCGCACAAACAGGGCCAAACGTAAAGGGGGCGGCGAAGATATAAAAAGCTGCGCGCCCGGCGCGCAGTGCAATCCTCAGGCGCTGCGCGCCATGCTCCCAAAGGTTCCGCTCACGGAACCTTGCAAAGGAGCCTTTTGGCGGCAAGACCCGGGTCAGTCCATATACCTTTTGGGCGACAAGCTTTATCCTTGTCTTCAAGGCGCGGGGCTGAATTGGGCGGCGTTCCTTCGTCTTATCATTCGGGGGCATGGGGGGAACCCCCATACCTTTTTTGGGCGGCGGGTGGGTTCGTTAAATAAACAACGGGCCGGGACGGCAACATAAAAAGGAGTTTTAGTCAAATACTAGTATACGATCCGGCCGGAATCGTGGATCACCGCCGGCGGCGGTGATGAGCAAAACGCACGGCACATGGCGAAGGGGGCGGCAGGCTTTGAATATCGGATGGAATCTCGAATGCGTCTCGACGATCGCCGGAACCGTCGGTTCGGCCGTGGCGTTGTATTTCTTCCTCAGGCTCGACTGGAAAAAATTCGGGCTGCTGTATCTGCTCAGCGCCGGCCTGGGCGTGGCGATCTGTTACGCGCTGATTTACCTGAAGTTTTACACCTTCCCCTACCTGCTTGTTCCGTCGTTGAAAATTCCGGTTTCGATCATCGTCACGGTCTTCCCTCTCTATGTCCTGTTTGCCGTCCGGTACAGGCCGCAGTCGCTCATGCACAGACTGATGTTTTATCTGGCGCTCGTGCATTTCGGCGTCTTTACCGAAGCGGTGGCCGAAAAGACGTCGCAGATCATACGGTACAATGAAACCTGGAATTTGTGGGAATCGTACGGATGGTGGTGGATATACCTCGGCGCGTTTGAGATCCTGGGCGGCAGGCTCATACCGCCGTCGCTGCGCAGGCCGCTCGACGAGACGTTTGCCACCGGCCGGGTCGGGTGGTTCATCTCGCATTTCATCGTGATCGGCACGATCCTGCTCGGCGGCGTCGAGCTGGGAAAAATAAT
>CAYMLM010000229.1:0-2823 GCA_964391385.1 uncultured Papillibacter sp. | reverse complement strand
AAAGCCCGTACCGAGCGGTACGGGCTTTTGATATGCGCGGCTTTGCCGGGACACGGGGCCGATGTGCTTATAAATCCACGGCCCCGGTCCGGAAGGCCTCCATCATCTCGCCCGTCAGGCTGATCTTCAGCTCCTCGGGCGGGATGTCCTTCCGGTCGGTCCAGACGCCGAGGGACAGCTCGTCCTCCTGGAGCGTGACGGCGTCGTCGCCGTCGAGCTCGGCGTAAAAGCCGGCCAGGAGCGTGTCCGTAAACGGCCAGGGCTGGCTCTTATAAAACCGGAGGTTTTTGACCTCGAGTCCGACCTCCTCCTTCACTTCCCTGCGGACCGCCTGCTCCAGGCTCTCGCCGATCTCGACAAAACCGGCGATGAGGGCGTAGCGCGTGTATTCCCGCCCGGCGTACTTGGTGAGCAGCAGTCGGTCGCCGTTATGTACCGCCACGATCACGCAGGGGGAGATCGTCGGGTAAACCTGAAAGCCGCACGCCTCGCAGCAGAGCATCCGCTCCTTCTCCGAAGGCCGCATCGGCCGGCCGCACCGGCTGCAGACGCGGTGATCCTGATACCAGCGGTGCAGCTGCCGCCCAACGGCGCCCGCGAAGGACCGCCAGTACTTCGGCTCGGTGCGGAATCTGGACGCCGGGACGTAGGTCCAGCCGTCGGCGGCGTCGAGACCCTTCTCCTCCGTCAGGAAGTAATGGTGCGCGTCGATCGAAAACAGATAGACGGCGGCATCGATCAGGTGCGGGTGGGACGCGCTGAAATCGGAAAAGGACGGGTACCAGAGCTTTTCCTTTTCCTCGCGGACCAGCACGGCGTCCCCGTCGTAGGAGAGAAACAGATCGGCCGGACGCGCCTTTTTGAGCTCGAAACGGTTGCTGAATATTCTGGGTTCAATGTCCTGGATCATACGGTTTTTTCCTCGCCAAAGTAATTTGAATGCGAATCTATTGTAATACAAGACGTGAGGAAATGCCATATAAAAGATCGGCGGGCGGAGCGCCTCCCGACGGAGGCGGGGCGGGATCAGATTTAAAACCGGGGTGGGAAATGTTAAACTGCTACAAAATTGTACCTTTTTATTGAAAAGCGTAGGCTCCCTCAGTATAATAGGATGTGTAAGGATTTGGCACAAGCGTCCGAGGGGGTCAGGCAATGCTGAAAGGCGAAATGAAGTCCCTCCGCGAGATGGAGGAAAAGGTCCGGTCGTATTTCGAAACGTGCGAAAACGAGGGCGTCTTTCCGGACGAGGCCGGCCTCATCTATCACCTGGGCATCTCCCGCAAAATGTACGACAGCTACATGAAGGCCGAGCTGCGGCGGTACAAGCCGTTCGCGCTGTGTTTGGAGCGCGCGCGCCTGCGCCGCGAGAGCATCCTGGTGCGGGAGATTTTCGCGGCGGCAAACAGGACGCCGACGGCCAAGCTGTTTCTGGCACGGCAGGCCGGAAACGGCGGCCTTGCCGAGCCGCCGAAGGGCGGCGGGGCGTCCGGGGGTCCGGGAGGGTTTGGCACGGCCGGCGGCGTCAAGCCGGCGCTCGAGGTCATTATGACCGGGTCGGGCAGGGACTTTTTCGATTGATGGCACGTGCGTTGCTTTTTTAAAGTTATATGAAATAATGGCGGTAACAATTGTCAGCGTCGGAGTGGTTTATATGAAAAAGTATAAATGCCCTGTCTGCGGCGAAGAAACGATCAGTATCTTTAAAAAAGCAAATCTTTCAGTCACCTTTCCTTTCAGATGCAATAAGTGCGACGCATTATACGGCCCGCCGTATGTATATTCCGTGCTGTTGATAATCGCCGTAGGCCTTGGATACTACGCGGTGCTGACATCAAACCTGAGCGCGATGATTAAAATCATTTCTTTGTTGCTGCTGATTGCGATCCATTTTTTCGTGAACGTCGTTTTTATGCCCATTGTCAAGAGGTAAACGTCTTTTTGACCGGGGATTCACATACCACGCCCGAGGGAAGCCGCCCATTGCTGGAACGGGCATTTTGCTAATAAAGCTCTCGTGCCGGAAATCGCTTCTCTTGTGCTTCCGGCGCTTTCATTCGTTCCCGCATCTTTGTATCCCGGGAGAATCTTTAACGCGGCGTCGCGACGGCGGACGGTTATCGTCGGTCTGTCAAACGGTCTTTCTTTTTCGGCCGGCTTATGTCATAATAGAAAGGCCAACAGCGGGACAGACATCCGCGCTCAGAAAGGATATGCAGCATGCCGAACATATGGCACAGCGTCGACCCGAAGAGGATCCGGCCCGACGATTTCATCGCCGTCATCGAGATCGCCAAGGGCAGCAAGAAAAAGTACGAGCTGGACAAGGAGACCGGGTTTCTGATGCTCGACCGCATCCTCCACACCGCCACCCATTACCCGGCCAACTACGGCTTTATCCCCCGCACCTACGGCGACGACAAGGACCCGCTCGACGTGCTGGTGCTGTGCAGCGAGCCGATCGAGCCGATGACGCTCGTCCGGTGCAAGCCGATCGGCGTCATCACGATGATGGACTGCGGACTCAAGGACGAGAAGATCATCGCCGTGCCGCACGGCGATCCGAACTACAATTCGTTCACCGACATCGGCGACCTGCCCGGCCACATCTTCAACGAGATGAGCCACTTCTTCTCCGTCTACAAGGCCCTGGAGGACAAGGAAACCGTCGTCGACGAGGTCAAGGGCCGCGAGGCCGCGACGGAGGTCATCGAGTACTGCCTCGAGCACTATATCAAATGCTTCTGCAGGTAGCTATATAACACACGTTGAAAATCCAGATCGGAAGAGCACACGTCTGAACTCCAGTCACGAGATTCCATC
>CAYMLM010000228.1:0-4976 GCA_964391385.1 uncultured Papillibacter sp. | reverse complement strand
GGCCAGCTTTTGAATAGTTTGGCCCGTACGTTTGTTCATGAGAGAACCTCCCTTTTTGTTGTAAATTTATAGTAACGGAAAAGAATAAATAATACAAGATATACGTTAAGCGCACAAGCTCGCTTTATCAGCGATACAAGGATGAAAGAAGAAAGGAGCCATTATGAAACAGTTCACATTACAGGAAGCAAAGGATATAGCCGCCCGGCTCGGCATCGACTTTGGAAAAGTCAGCTTTACGCCGGAGGAATATCTTGAAGGCCTCAACATCGAGCTCGAGCACGGGCTGGTCGACCCCGAGACGAACGTCACGAACGACGACGGACTCATGACCGGAAAAATCGCTTACGCTCATCTGAAGGAAAACAGCCGCTACTATGACGAGGACATCGGACTGGAGGCGTGGGAACACGCGCTCGACAAAGTCAAGGGCGATACGAAGGGCAAAAAGATCGTGATTGCCTGAAACAAGGGCAACGTTGCCGTCGATTCTTCGTCTCACGTTCATAAGTTTCGTTTTGGTAAAAGCTTTAAGCGGCATGTGTGCCGTGAAAGACGCATAGAGCCGGTTTTTCGGGTGATACTAATGGAGAACCGGGATGTGTTGAGAGTAGAGTATTGATGAAAATGACGGCGGGGCGGACGAAAGTCTGCCCCGCCGTCATGCTGTCACAATGCTATGTTTTTAAACGGCTGAACGTCATTTGTAAATTCCTTTATTTTTTCATATTTATTTCATAAACTTGTGCTATAATGCGATTTGATACGAAAAAATGACAGGAAGGCAACCAGATGAACAGCTTCTCACACAGCCTGATCGGTAAAATTCTTCTCAGACAACTGGATGACCGATACGACATCAAGCTGGACCGGCGCGCGTTCCTGTACGGCAGCGTCATGCCGGATTTCAGAAAAACCTATAAGACACTGCCGCACGAGGCGCGCTTCTGGGAGGGCTATCTCAAAGGCGAGATTACCGCGCTGGCCCGGCAGCGAAGGGAAACCCGGCGCTTTGACCGCTCCTGTTCCAAACGGCTGGGAATTTTGTGTCACTTCTACGCGGATTTTTTCTGCCTGGCGCACACGGACGGATTTAACGGCAGTACATACGAACACATCCGGTACGAATGGGACTTAGACCGGTTTCTTCGGAAAAACGCGGACGGACTGTATCAGGCCGACCTCCGCGTGAGGACGCCTGCCGTCTTAAGCGCAGATACGATTTACGGCGATTTCCATTCGCTCCAGACGAGATATGCTCAGCATAAACCGGATTTTATGTGCGACCTGTCCTTTACGCTGCGAGCCTGCGCCGGAGCAATGACGGCGATTGCGGACAGCTCCCTTGCCGCGCCGGAGAAGCCGGCGCTGCTGGGCAAGCTTATTGCCGGGGCGGCAAGCGGATGAATTTTTCAGGCAGAATAGTTAAATGAGTTGAAACGGGGAAAATGTATTTCAGAGGAGGCGGCAACATGTATAAAGAGTATACGGAGCGGACGTTTTTTTCAAAGATTTATTTCAACATGACGTGGGCGCTTGCCCTGACGGCTCTCGTTGCCTACGGGATCAGCATTTATCCGCCCTTCGTCAACGCGATCATCAACAATATGGCGGGCCTTTTCATCCTGATGCTCCTGGAGGTCGTCCTCGTGGCGGTGATGTCCGGACGGGTGATGAACATGAGCGTCGGCGCGGCGTACGCGGGCCTCGTGGTCTTCTCGCTCATCAACGGCGTAACGCTGTCGCTCATCTTTCTCGTCTACACGCTCACGTCCATCGTCACGGTGTTTGCCGCGGCGGCCGGACTGTTCCTCGTCATGGCCCTTTTCGGGTACGCGACGAAAAAGGACCTGTCGGCCTGGGGGCGGTTTCTGATCATGGCCGTGTTCGGCCTCATCATCGCGTCGGTCTTGAACCTCATACTCCGAAGCGAAGCGCTGATGTATGTCTACAGCTTCGCCGGCGTGCTGATTTTCTCCGGGCTGACGGCTTACGACACGCAGTACCTGAAAAACGTCTACGAAAACGCGGCTCTCGCGCCGGAGCAGCTTGAAAAGGTTGCCATCATCGGGGCGCTGAAGCTCTATCTCGACCTCATCAACCTGTTTTTGAGCCTCCTGAGAATTTTCGGGCGCAGAAGATAGGATTTGCAGTCAGAATAAAAAAGACGGGAGCGCGCCCCGGGCGGGGACTCCCGTCTTTTTTGCAGCCGGATTTATGGCATTGTGCGTCAAGACCTTCGGACACGATTCTGTTACGATACGTATGGAGGTGCTGTCGTATGCAGGCATGGGATTGTATTCAGAATTCGCTGGAATGGATTGAAAAAAACCTGTCGGAAAGGATCGATATTGCCGGGTTGGCCGACGTTGCGCAGCTGTCGCCGTTCTATTTTCAGAGGCTTTTCAGCCGTCTGGTCGGCAAGAGCGTCATGGAGTACGTCAAGCTGCGCCGGCTGGCGCATGCCGCCGATCACCTGGCGGCCAATAAAAGCCGGATTATAGACGCGGCGCTGGATTTTGGCTTCGAGAATCATGAGACGTTTACGAGGGCTTTCCGAGACGCCTACGGAGTGACGCCGGAGGAATACCGCGCCGGGCCCCGCCAGCTGTCGCATTTCATCAAGCCCGACCTCTCCCTTGGGTATCGTCTGGTCGACGTAAACGTTCCGCTGGCGGCGGACGGTATCGTTCTCGAGGTCCGCAGGACCGTCCTGGCGGCGCCCCGGATTTTTGCGGGTTTTTCCGTCCAGAATCCGATTGACGACACGCCGGGGATTGACTTCCTTGGTGAGCTGTGGGACCGGTTCCATCGGGAGAAGGCGGGCATCCCGCAGCTTCTGCCCCGCGGAAACGAGGCGGGCGTGTCTTACTGCGGGACAAGGGAAGGCTGCTTTACTTATTTTGCAGGAGCGGAGGTCAGCGCCCGGACGGACCGGCCGGACCTTGAGGCATGGGTGATGCCGGCGGGGGACTATGTCGTTTGCTCGTTTGAGGCGGAAAACTTTTATCTGCTGACGACGAATGCGCTCAACAAGGCGCGCGACTATATATTGGGCGTCTGGCTTATAAATAACGGGCTGGCCATCGAGCCGTTCATGGCGGAGCTCTACTTTGACACGTCTCCCGAAGGCACGGTTATGGAGCTGTGGCTCAAAACACTGTCAGAACCGGCACAGTCGGACGATTAATGCGGGTTTCGTCGTTTATCGGGAAGCAGGAAAATTGCATATAAAAAAAGCAGGGAAGCGGGCCAATGCCGTTTCCCTGTTTCAGTCTTTCCGCCTATCCTTCAAAAAGCAGCTTCCGGCGATTGTTTTGGCCTTCTTTTTAAGCTCCGCGGCGACCTCCGCGACCTGAAGGTGCGTCGTGAACGTCCGGTGCTCGTTTGTCACGACGGCCAGGGAAACGGTCATGATCGGATACGTTTCCGGGACGCCCTGGCGGTTGAACGTCACGACATAGCCGCGGTCAAGGTCCTGCACAGAATAGAGCGTCACGATCCTCGCGTCGAAGTTTTCGACGATATTCCGGCAGACGGGCTCGGCCTCCGCCGGCGGGACCAGCGCGAAAAAGTCGTCCCCCCCGATATGCCCGACGAATGTATACGGGCTGCTGCCGGCCGCGTCGGTGAGGATGTCGGCGGTCATTTTGATGGCGAGATCACCGTTTAAGAAGCCATAGACGTCGTTGTAAGCCTTGAAATTGTCGATATCCACGTAAATTGCGGCAAACGGCTCGTTTTTTTCGATCCTGCTGTCAAGCTCCCGCTGGATCAGGTAGTTGCCCGGAAGGCCGGTCAGGGGGTTGGCGTTTCTGTTCCGGTCGATCCGCTTGAGCGTGTTCTTGACCCGGCTGAGCAGCTCGCGCTTGTCAAACGGCTTGGCGATATAGTCGTCCGCGCCGATGTCCAGGCCCGTTATCATGTCCTCGTGGTCGTTTTTGCTGGTGAGTATGATAATGGGCATGAGATTGTTGCTCTCGGAGCTGCGCAGGATCCGGCAGACCTCAAAGCCGTTCACATCCGGCATAACGACATCCAGCAGGACGAGGTCCGGTTTTTCCTCCCGGACAAGGCGAAGGCCGTCTTCGCCGCAGGAGGCGAGGATGACCTCATACGAATCCTGCGATAATGTACTGTCAATGGCCTTCAAAAAAAAATCGCTGTCATCGACAACCAGTATCTTTTTCTTAAACAACCCCGTACCGCCTTTCACAGCTTTTACCATTTATATCGTTATTAATTTCCAAATATTAAGAAGAATTAGAAAAATCTTCTATATCGGCCGCGGCGCGTTTTTTAGCCGCGTGACGATGAATGCGATTTTACGGAGCGCACAAAAACCGCGTCGCGTATTGGCTGAAATGACGTGTTTATATGACAGACGGTAGCGGCCTGTGATAAGCGGATGGCTGATCGCCCAATCGCTTTTGGTTGTCATAATATCACCAATCCTACAAAATTGTCCTAATCTCTTGCCTCCCGGCACACGCCTGAGTATAATTGGACATACGGGAAAGGCGGATGATTTTGACGGAGGTCCGGCGTTGAAGCAGAAGACGTTTAGAACAATCAAGGAATTTGAGGACAGGATCGACCGATACTTTACCGAGTGCGCGCAGACGGGAGCTTATCCGGACGAAGCCGGGATGATCCTTTATCTGGGGCTTGAGCGCGAGGAATACGACAGATACCTGGGCGGCGCCGAGGGCAAAGGCTGGGCCGCCTGTCTCAAAAAGGCGCGGCTGCGGCGCGAGAGCATCATCGTGCGCGACCTGTACGCCTCGGAAAAAGCGACGACCGGCAAGATCTTTCTGGCGCGTCAGGTCAACAACGGCGGTCTGTCGGACAAGCCGAGGGAGGATTCGCCGATGATGACGATCGACGTAAAAATCAGCGGCGGTAAAAACGGCGGTCAGTTTGACTGAGCGAAAAGCGCCGGCCGGCTGAAATAAAAAGGGGACATGTACAATGAC
>CAYMLM010000227.1:0-5039 GCA_964391385.1 uncultured Papillibacter sp. | reverse complement strand
CCGTCGAGCTCGATCCGGCCGCCGCCGAGCCGGTACCGTCCGGCAATCGTTTCCAGCAGCAGGGTTTTGCCGGCGCCGCTGGCGCCGAGAATGACAAAGTATTCGCCGTCGGCGATGTCTAGATTGATCTCTCTCAGCTCGAAATCCCCGACCCGGACCAAAAGCCCCGATATCTTCAGCATGGCGGCATACCTCTATCTCCTCTTTCTCGGCTGCGTCGGCATGAGCACCTCGAACAGCAGCAGGCACGTGAGGGAAATGGCGATCAGAAGGACGGATATGCCGGACGCCAGGTCCAGGTCGCCCGTGGCCATGTTCAGATAGATCGCCGTCGGCAATATCTCGGTTTTGAGCCGCGTCGTCCCGGCCACCATGATGACGGCCCCGAATTCCCCGAGCGCCCTCGACCACGTCATGACGACGGTCGAAACGAGTGTCCTGCTGATGGCCGGGAGCGTAACGCGGAAAAAGGCCTGCGCCTCGCTGCAGCCGAGCGTCCTGGCGACGAAGACCATTTTCCGGCTGGACTCCTCCAGCACCGTGAGGACCATGTTGATCGCGAAGGGCAGATTGACAAACACGAGCGCCAAAACGATGCCGCTCTGCGTGAATATGAAATCGATATGAAACGTGTTATAGAGGTACTCGCCGATCCCCCGCCTGCCGTACAGCAGCAGCAGCGCCATACCCGACACGAGGTGCGGCAGCGACATCGGCAGATACAGGATGTTCGTCACGAGCCTCTGAAACGCCCCGCCGCCGACGTAAAGCCGGTAGGCCGTCGGTATGGCGAACACAATACAGATGAGCGTGGCAAGCACGGTCGTCTTCAGGCTGAGGAGCATGGCAAAAATCGTCTCTTCGGAAGCCAGGGAGGGCGCGACGTAACGCACGCCCTCTTTGATCAGCATCACGAGCGGCGAGAGCAGGAACAGCGCCGTCAGGATCAGGATCAGATATTGAAACGCTTTGAACAGCTTGTTTCCCATAACGCGTCCGGCCCTTTCTAAGTATCCTCAAGCTCGGTTCGCCGTCACTCTACCGGCTTGAACCCGTTGTCCTCAAATATCTTCTTGCCCGCGTCCGAGGCGATGAAATCGACGAAGGCCTGCGCCTCGTCGGGTATCGCCGACATCGTCAGCGTGCACACGGGGATGATCTGGTCTATATTCTGGTCGGCCGGTATTTCGATGATCTCGATGTCGGCGTTGCTGTGTACGTTGTCCATTGTCACGATGCCGGCGTCGGCCTGCCCGCTCGCCAGCTGCATCACGATCTCATTGACTGTAGCGGCCAGCGAGACCGTGTTGTCGTTGATGCCGGGGAGGTTGTTCTTTTCGATCAGCTTTTTCGCCGTCTGGCCGATGGCGTTGGCCTCCGGGTCCCCGAGGATGACCGTGATCCCCTCTTTGGCCAGGTCGGCCAGGCAGGTGATGCCCTTCGGGTTGCCGGCCTGCACGGCGATGCACGGCGTATGGTGCGCCACCTGACAGTACGTTTGGCTTGCAAGGCCGTCCTCCTTCGCCTCGTTGTAGGCGTTGACGGAGCCGACGATGAACACGTCGCCCTTTCCGGACAGCTCGATCTGGGAGATGAGCTGTGTCGAGCCGGCGTAGACGTAAGTGACGGTCACGTTGTGCCCGGCTTCGTAGGCGGTCTTGATGTCCTCCATGGCGTTTTTCAGGCCCGCGCCGGCGTAGACGAGCAGCTCGACCGGCTCGGCCGGCGTCTCCGGCCCGGAGGACGCTTCGGGCTCGGCAGGAGGCGCCGATTCCGTCGGCATAGACGGCGACGCCGCCTCCGGCGCAGCCGATTGGGACGGGCTCGCCGAGACGTCCGGCGTTTCGGCGTTTTGCGCGCATCCGGTCAGCAAAAGGCCGAGCGCCAGAAGCGCGCACAGGAGGATCGCGATTGGTTTTCTTTTTGGGGTCAGCATGATTCATCCTTCTTTCTCGAATTTCGGCGGTGCCGAACAAATTGAAAACAGCCTGTCTTGCCCAGGGCAAAACAGGCTGCTCAATAAGGATAAATCGATACTGACGTCTGTTTTGTCCCCTTTTCAAAGCGGAAGGCCATATCGTTTCCAATATAGCCCTGTGAGCCGAAGCTCAGGCATTCCGGTCATGAACGAGGCGTTTTTAGACCGGAAGCTCGGAGACAGTTGTTCTTTGGAAATTATATTTTAAATAAATCCCTTTGTCAACATTCTTTGACACCGGACGCCGCGCCCGCCGACGGACGCGCCAACAAGGACTTGCATGGCTGTGAATTTGTTGACAACCGCCGAGATATGTGTTATTTTCAAACTGTAAAAATACCTGTAAAAAGCTGTGACGAAGACGGTTGGCCCGTCCTGTTTAAAGAGAGCCGGCGCGCGGTGAAAGCCGGCATCAGGACAGCCTGAAACCTATCCCTTCCGAGCCGGGGCCCGAACGCGTTCAGTCAGTAGGCGCCTTCCGTACGGCTGCGTTAAAGCCAAAGCCCGGCAGGGCTTTTAAGCGGTCAGGTTTTATGCGCTGCGGCATAAGACCCGGCAATTTGAGTGGTACCGCGGATGTCATCCGTCTCAAAGGCATTTCCTTTGAGGCGGGTTTATTTTTTGGTTACGGATGACCGAAAGGGACTCTACGAGTAAAAATCAAGGCCGGCGTCCAGCCGGGGAAAAGGATGGTCCGTATGGCTCAAAACGAACAGACGAACACAATGCTCATGGAGGTCGCCGGGCGGATTCGCGAGCTTCGCGAGATTGCGGGGCTTTCGCTGGAAGAGATGGCCGCGAAGACGGATGTCGCCGTCGAGACGTATGCCGCCTATGAGTCCGGCAACGTGGATTTGCCGTTCACCTTCATACATAAGTGCGCGCAGCTTTTCGGCGTCGAGCTGACAGAGCTCCTGGAAGGCAGCGCGGCGCACCTGCGGTCCTACACGGTCACGCGGCGCGGCAAGGGCCGGCTGACGGCCCACGAGCCCGGCATCGAGATCCGGGATCTCGCGCCCCTTTTCCGGCAAAAGCTCGTCGAGCCGTTCTGGGTCACGTACGCCTATTCGGAGGAGCAGCAAAACCGCCCCATCAAGCTCGTGGGGCACGCCGGCCAGGAGTTCGACTTCATCCTGAGCGGCAAGCTCAAGGTTCAGATCGGCGAGCACACCGAGATTCTCTCGGAGGGCGACAGCATTTATTACAACAGCTCGACCCCGCACGGCATGATCGCAGTGGACGGGGCGGACTGCGTTTTCTGCGCCGTCGTCATACCCGGCAAGCCGGAGGAGGCGCAGGCGGCCGAGGTCATCGGGCCGGCGGCCGAGACGAAGCCGCTCATCTACGAGGACTTTATCACGACCGCGGAGGACGCGCACGGCGCGCTGCAGTCCATCGCGTTTAAAAACGTGGAGCGGTTCAACTTCGCGTTCGACGTCGTGGACGAGCTGGCCCGGAGAAAGCCCAACAAGCTGGCGATGCTCCACATCGACCGGGACAAGGTCGAGCGCCGCTTCACCTTTGGCGATATCAGCCGGATGTCGGCGCGCGCGGCCAATTACTTCAAGTCCCTCGGCATCAAAAAGGGCGACCGCGTCATGCTGGTCCTCAAGCGCAACTATCAGTTCTGGATCTCCATTGTCGCCCTGCACAAGCTGGGCGCCGTGGCTATCCCGGCGACCGACCAGCTGCTTGAAAAGGACTTTGTCTACCGCTTTGACAAGGCGGAGGTGAGCGCGATCGTCTGCACCGCCGAGTCGGGCGCGCCGGCCGAGGCGGAGCGGGCCATGGCGCAGTGCCCGCAGGTCGCCGTCCGGATCATCGCTTCCGGCGAGCGCGAGGGCTGGCACAGCTTCGACAGCGAATATGAGATGTTCCGCGGCACGTTCAGCCGCCCGGAGGACGCCGCCTGCGGCGGCGACCCGATGCTGATGTACTTCACCTCGGGCACGACAGGGTACCCGAAGATCGCGCTGCACACCTGCACGTACCCGCTCGGGCATTTCATCACCGCCAAATACTGGCACTGCGTCGACCCGGACGGCATCCACTTCACCATCTCGGACACGGGCTGGGGCAAGGCGGTCTGGGGCAAGCTGTACGGCCAGTGGCTGTGCGAGGCGGCCATCTTCACGTACGACTTCGACAAGTTCGACCCGGGCGACATCCTGCCGATGTTCGCCAAATACAACATCACGACGTTCTGCGCGCCGCCGACGATGTACCGGTTTCTCATCAAGGAGGACCTGTCCAAATACGACCTGTCGTCGATCAAGCACGCCACGACGGCGGGCGAGGCGCTCAATCCCGAGGTTTTCAACCAGTTTAAAAAGGCCACGGGCCTGTCCGTCATGGAGGGCTTCGGCCAGACGGAGACGACGCTCGCGCTCGGCAGCCTCGTCGGCATGACGCCGAGGGTCGGTTCGATGGGCAAGCCGACGCCCCTGTTCGACATCGATATCGTCGACGCGGACGGCGGCCCGGCCGGGGTCGGCGAGACGGGCGAGATCGTCGTCCGCACGGACAAGGGGAACCCCTGCGGCCTCTTCACCGGCTACTACCGGGACGAGGAGAGGACGCAGGCCGCCTGGCACGACGGCCTGTACCACACCGGCGACACGGCATGGAAGGATGAGGAGGGCTATTACTGGTTCGTCGGCCGCACGGACGACGTCATCAAATCCTCCGGCTACCGCATCGGGCCGTTCGAGGTTGAAAGCGTCATCATGGAGCTGCCCTACGTCCTCGAGTGCGCCGTGTCCCCCGCGCCCGACGAGATCCGGGGCCAGGTCGTCAAGGCCAGCATCGTCCTGACGAAGGGCACCGAGCCGACGGAGGAACTCAAGGCGGAGATCCAGGAGTACGTCAAGTCGCACACCGCGCCGTACAAGTACCCGCGCATCGTCGTCTTCCGCGACGCGCTGCCGAAGACGATCAGCGGGAAAATACAAAGAAACAAGCTGTAAAGTGTAAAAAACAAATTCCCTGATTATCGCAACTTAAACGGGTTCTATAATAAATGTTGGGGTTCAAGGAAGATGAACTCCAACATTTTTCTGTA
>CAYMLM010000226.1:0-5041 GCA_964391385.1 uncultured Papillibacter sp. | reverse complement strand
CGCAGGGATGCCGCAAGCGCGAAATTCCAATATTGAATAGGTTCAGGTCCCGAATGTTATTTGCATCGATCCTGAGTTGTGGTATACTGTAAGGAAGAAAACATACGCCGCAAGCAGACATTTTACCGATTAGTCCGAACAGGAGGTCCGCCATGTATACGCTCAAACCCATAACAGAACGCGTCGTCAGGATGCGGGAGAAATACCGCACGACGCAGCCGGAGATCTGCATCGCGCGCTACAGGCTCATCACGGAGTTTTATATGAGCCATCCCGATATGACCGGCATCCTCAAGCGCGCCAAGAATCTCAGGAACATTCTGGAGAACATCCCCGTGCGCATCGACGACGGCGAGGTGATCGTGGGCGCGCAGTCCGCCAAGTACCGCGCGTGCGCCCTGTATCCCGAAAACTCCGTCAGCTGGCTCAAGGAAGAGCTTCAAAGCGGGTTTATCTCGACCCGCGAAATCGACCCGTATATCATCTCCGAGGAAGACAGGCAGTACGTTTTGTCCACCGTCGATTTCTGGATGAAGGAGTGCATGAGCGCCAAGACCGACGCGAACATACTGGACGAATACAAGCCGCTGGCCGGCAACGGCGTCACGCAGTTCGGCCCGCAGGGGCAGTGCCAGTCCCCCGTCGGGCACTTCTGCACGGGGTATGACACGGCCGTCCGCCGCGGCTTCGCCGCGATCAAGGCCGAGGCCGAGGAAAAGATGAAAGCGCTCATAGACCAGGCGCTGCCCGGCAAGACGATCGACCAGTACAACTTCTACAGGGCCGTCTCCATCGTCTGCGACGGCATCATCACGCTCACCAAGCGCTACGCGAAGCTCGCCGAGGAAAAGTGGGCCGCGGAGACCGATCCCGCACGCAAAAAAGAGCTCGCGATGATGGTCGACACCTTGAACTGGACGGTCGAAAAGCCGGCCCGCAACTTTGTCGACGCCGTGCAGTGCCTGTTCATGTACCAGACGGCGCTGTGCCTGGACGCCAACATGCACGGCATGAGCTTCGGCCGCGTCGACCAGTACCTGGGCGATTTCTACGACAATGATATTAAAAACGGGACGATCACGCCGGAATACGCGCAGGAGATCCTGGATCTCTTTTACCTGAAGGTCGCCGAGATGAACAAGCCCTGGAGCTACGGCGCGACGCAGTCCAACCCGGGCTACACGTCGGGCCAGCTGATGACGATGGGCGGCGTGGACAAGGACGGGAACGACGCGTCGAACGCCGTCACCTACATGATGCTCCAGACGGTCGGCCGCCTTGTCCTGCACGACCCGCCGCAGGCGCTGCGCATCCACAAGAACACGCCGCCCGAGCTGTGGGAGGCGGCCATCGAGACAACGAAGATCGCCGGCGGCGTGCCGACGTTTGAAAACGACGAGGTCATCATCCCGGCCCTCATGAGCCGCGGCCTCACGCTCGAGGATGCCAGAAACTGCGCGCTCATCGGCTGCGTCGAGCCCGCCGGCTGCGGCACGGAATGGCCGGCCTGCGGCGGCACCGGCACCGAGAGCTATATGAACCTCGCCAACGCCCTCATCCTGGCCATCAACGACGGCCACACGTTCATCCCGATGCTCAACGCCTTCATGCCGGCCCCGGAGGGCACGCCGAACGAGCGCGTCGGCCCCGCGACGGGCTATCTGTACGACATGACGTCGATCGAGGAGGTCATGGAGGCCTACAAAAAGCAGGTCGAGACGTGGGTCCGCTGGCACATCATGAATATCAATTCCTTCGAGTACGTGGCCCGCGAGGTCCTGCCGAACCCGCTCGTGTCGGCCACGATGGCCGGCTGTATGGAAAAGGGCGCGGACGTCATGTACGGCGGCGCGAAGTACAACTCCACCGGCGACTCGGGCGTCGGCATCGGCAACGTCGCCGACTCCCTGAATATCATCAACCACTGCGTCTTTGAAAAGAAGCTCTGCACGGCCCGAGAGATGTACGACGCCATCCAGAACAACTGGGAGGGCCACGAGGCGCTGCACCGCTATATTCTAAATGAAGCCCCCCACTTCGGCAACGGCATCCCCGAGTGCGACCGGTTCGCGACCTTCGCGGCCCAGTGCTTCGCCGACGCCGTCAACACGCTCACCGGCCCGCGCGGCCGCTGCAGCGCCGGGCTCTATCCCGTCACGACGAACGTCATGTTCGGCATGGTGACGCCCGCGACGCCCGACGGGCGTTTTAAGGGCGAGCCGCTGGCCGACGGCATCGCCGCGCCGCAGCAGATGGACAAAAACGGCCCGACCGGCGTCGTCGCGTCGGTGGCCGCCATCAAGCAGACCGAGTTCCCGAACGGGACGCTCATGAACCTCAAGTTCCACCCGACGGCGCTTTCCGGAGAGGAAGGCTGGAAGAAGCTCGCCGAGCTCATGCAGACGTATTTCGACCTGGGCGGCATGGAGCTCCAGATCAATATCATCAGCACCGATACGCTCAAAAAGGCGCAGAAGGACCCCGAAAAGTACAAGGATCTCGTCGTCCGCGTCGCGGGCTTCTCGGCCTATTTCGTCGAGCTGCACGTCACCGGGCAGAACGATCTGATCCGCCGGACGGAACTGGCGATGTAAATTCAAGCCAAACCGAAAGCTCCGCAGTGATGCGGGGCTTTCCTTTTTCAGGAACAAGCAGCGCCCCGCCGGGTGGCGGGGCGCTGTTTTTTTCATCGGCGGAGCCGCCGGGCGCGTGGCTCGTTACTGAAAGGCGCGAAGCCCGTTCGTCGATGTTTTTTCGATGAAATCGGTGAGCTCCTCCGGACTTTCCTTCATGCCGTTCTGGACCCAGTTTTCGATAATCGCCACGCACCCGCTGGCGTAAAACATATACAGCATTTCCAGCTGTTCCTCTTTGGCCGACGGTATGATCTTTTTCCATTCGGCAATACTCTTGTCGCGGGCGATGAACATGATCCGTTTCAAAAAGGCCTTGTCGCCGTACTCGCTGAACAGGACGCTGCACAGGTCGCTGTTCTTGACAATCGACCCGAAGATGTCGGCCAGCAGGACGGAAATCGCCTCGGCCTGCAGCGACGTCTCGACGGACCCCAGAATCTCGCTGAACAGCTCGTCCTCGATCTGCGCGAGCAGGTCGTACGGGTCGGAGTAGTGCGCGTAGAACGTTCCCCGGTTGATGTCGGCCTTTTCGCAGATGTCCTTGACGGTTATTTTTTCAATGGGCCCGTCGCGCATCAGCTCCAGGAGGCTCTGCTTGAGCGCCATTTTCGTGTACCGGACTCTTCTGTCGTCTTTTCTCTCCATCGTTTCACCCGTTTACAAATTCTTTACATTCTGTTTCATAGATAACGTACATTCAGCCGCTGCCTGTTCGTTATCTGGCATAAGATCAAAATCTGCTCATTGATATTATACACGGTGTTATTATAATTAAATTGTGACAAATAATCAACAGCGTGTTTTATAAATGGGATATGCGAAAGCCGAGGTTTCAATGAATACAAAATATCTGATCACAGGCGCGGCCGGCCATCTGGGCAGCGCGGTTGTCAATGAGCTGAAGGAAACGGGGCGGCGGAATATCCGCGTGCTGGTCATGCCGGGCGACAAAACGGCCGACAGCCTGCCCGGCGACATAGAAAAGGTCGAAGGCGACATACTCGACGTCCCGGCGCTCGAAGCTTTTTTTGAAGTGCCGGAGGGGACGCAGCTCGTCGTCATCCACTGCGCCGGGATCGTCACGACCTCGATGCGCTTTTCCAGAACCGTCTACGACGTCAATGTGAACGGGACGCGAAACATCGTCGACCAGTGCCTGGCCAAAAACGTCTCAAAGCTCGTATACGTCAGCTCCATCCATGCCATGCCGACGCTGCCGGACGGCCAGACCATGACGGAGATCGAGCACTTTGACCCGTCGAAGGTCGTCGGCCCGTACGCCAAGACGAAAGCGGAGGCCACGGCCTACGTCCGGGAGGCCGTCTCAAAGGGGCTCGACGCGACGATCGTCTATCCGTGCGGCATCGTCGGGCCGTACGACCAGGCCAGGACGAACAACATCACGGAGATGATCATCCAATACTGCAGGGGGAAGATGCCGGTCGGCATCCAAAGCCGGTTTGATTTCGTCGACGTGCGGGACGTGGCGCGCGGCATCGTCGCCGCCGCGCATCTGGGCCGGAAGGGCGAGGGCTATATCCTCGGCAACCGCCAGGTCTCCGTCCCGGAGATGTTCGAGCTGCTGCACAGGGAGACGGGAAGAAAGCGCACGCGGTTTTTCGCGCCGATGTGGCTGGCAAGGGCCGGTCTGCCGTTCTCAGCGCTGTACTACAAGCTCAAACGGCGCAGGCCGCTCTTCTGCGCCTATTCGCTGCATACGCTCGGCAGCAATTCGCTCTACTCGCACGAGAAGGCCGCCCGCGAGCTCGGCTATAAAGCGCGCCCGTTCGAGGAGACCATCCGCGACACCATCGCCTGGCTCCGGGGCCAGGGGAAGATATAAAGGTTATGATTCAAAACATCCGGGAGCGCGTCGTCTGACGCGCTCCCGGTTTTGTTGTCTGTTCATCTGTCTGCTGTTTGGCATAAACGCTCAAAGTTTCTTATTCCGATCCGAATGAGACAGCTTCTCCCAACGTGTCGCGTGCGCGATGAGGCAGTTGCTGTTGGGGCAACCCGGCAGCGCGTCGCCGTCTGTTTCCAGGCTGACCGTGTCGTTGCTGTAGACACACTGGTAGCAACCCTTGCCCGGCTGGTCGCCGATGCCGAACGTCATGTGACGCACCTCCCTTCAGGGGATAGCTTGCCCGGCAAGTCGAATCAGTATCAGGATTTGCGATCCAATATCACGCGCTTTCCGTGCGCAGCGGCTGCCCCGCCGCTCTGATCGGCTTGTTCAGCGTGAAAAGGATTGACAATACGACCTGCGCCGCACCCGTCAGGATAAACAGGATACCCAGGCCGACCACGTCCGCCAGCGGCCCGAAAACGAGCAGGCCCGCGGGCATGGCGAGGCTGCCCATCATCGTTGAGAAGCTGAAGACGCGCCCGAGATAATCCGGCTC